>JACZIY010000472.1 GCA_014860845.1 Anaerolineaceae bacterium | reverse complement strand
AGATCGTTCTCGAAGAAGGTGATACCCTCACCTTTGGTAATTCTGCTTTCGTGTGGGAACAGGTCTATGCCCCGGCTGGCGATTATCTGGTAGGATTCCTGGTCAATGATATGGATGGCAATGTAGTGCAGCAGTATGCGCAGATAAAAGTGGAGTAGCGTTTAAGCTGTTGAGCGATTAAGCCTGAAAGTTCACAGGTTCATTAGTTCTTGAGTTCATAAGCAAGTGAACTCAAGAACTTTTTTGTATTTTTTTGGTGCAATGAACTTAACGAACACCTTATTACCCTACCCAGGAAGAACACTCCATCTACCATTAACCAGAAGCGCATTGATCTTTGACATAAAATACTCGCTTATCAGCTTAACAGCTTAATGGCTTAATCACAATATTCTATAATATACTATTCCTGTTATCACTATTGACAAATATAGAATAGCATGCTAAAATATGACCGTTCTTGAGAAAGAGGTTAAAAATGCCAAGACACAAAAGAGGATGGGGAATGGAAAATGGTCACAGACGTGAAAAACGACGCACGCCTTTAAAGGTTGCGTTGGTCGAACCTGCGTTATTGACCCTGATCTCCCAATCTCCCCGGCATGGATATTCCCTGCTGACAGACCTGGAATCTCTGGGGCTCGAATCGTTGCACCCAAGTGTCGTTTACCGTACCCTGCGCCAAATGGAAGACCTTGAATGGATCCATTCCGAATGGGACACCGATAACAACCAGGGTCCACCGCGTAGACTTTACAACCTTACCCGTATTGGAGAAGTGGCTTTGCTGACCTGGCGGGAAGAATTGGTCAAGGCACAGGATAGTATCCAGGAGATGCTCAAGAATTAATCAACAGAATAAGGAGGGACATCGATGTTGACCATCGAATTGGGTAATTTGAACGACCATATTACCAGCAAAACCAATGCCCGAAAGGGTGATCAGGTCGTGAGAAAGTTAGTAATAAAGGAAAAAGAAATTGAGAATGGAAAGATCAAAAAATAGAATACATAACCGTAATTTACGGGAACGAACAGAAGCATGCAGCCGTGAGGAATTTTCCCACCGGGAAAGACGACACCAACACAGCATGGACACAGTTGAGGAACTCATTCCTCGAGAAGGTTCTCACCACAGAGGACATCGCCATCCAATGCACCCAGAGGAGTTTATACCTGGGCGAGGTTTTCGACACAGAGTAAGACCAGCACAGGGTGCATCGCAGCCAGACAGGGATATGGGTGAACAGAATCGATACCGGTTCTTCATGCATCCAGAACCCTTCATATCCCCCCGTGATTTGATGCACGAAAAATGGATGCTGGAGATGCGTATCTTTCGGCTGAAAAAACGCATACACAGAATTAATCATCAACTGCGCAAACAGTTTGAGTAACAGAAACCAGGTGGCTTACCCCACCTGGTTTTTCTCTGTAAAACGTAAGACCGCAAGAGTTTAACTTTCAACTTTCTTCTCTCAACTATTACCATTATAATGTCCTACAGAGGACATTTTTATGAAAGCATTATGGTCTCTTTCAATACTCATCATGATCATTTCTGCTGGATGTGCACCGTTAGCTCCCATTTCTGCTGCCCAGCTACAAGTTACTCCGACACCACGCTTTATACCCACTCATACACCGCTGCAACCCAACACCGCTGTCCCCTCCCCGACTTTCACACCGAGTGCCACTCCTGATCCACGCCTGCCACCTGAGGATTGAATGAACTGGCCGGTTGTTCCGGAAGCGACTGCCCGGGTCTATGAGATCTATTTGCGGGGTATTGAACTGGGTAACGATACACGTCATTTCTCCAAAATTGGAGACTGCCATAATGTCAAAGAAGCCTTCATGGGTTTGTTCGATAAGCCAGGTTGGTACAAACTGCGCGATGAGAATTCCAATCTGCAACCGGTTATCGATTGGTTCAATGGCTCTTACGACCGGGACGGTTATGCTGTTCAAGGTGGTTTTAATGCCGCTGCGGTGCTCAACCCCACCTGGGCGGATCAGGATTTTTGCCAGCCGGATGAAGGCCCAATTGCCTGTGAAGTGCGGATCCACAATCCCAGTTTTGCCATCGTCAGCCTGGAATTATCGTGGCTGGGACGCACCGCTGAACGCTATGAAGACTACATGCGTCAAATTCTTGATTATCTGATCGCAGAAGGGGTTGTTCCGATCCTGGCAACCAAAGCTGATAATCTGGAAGGGGATCATTCCCTTAATTACACCACCGTCAAACTGGCGTATGAATATAACTTACCGCTGTGGAACTTCTGGCGGGCAGCTCAAGACTTACCCAATCAGGGTTTGGATCCTTATCGGGATGATGGATTTCATATCAGCTATGAGGCCTGGACTGAACGTAGTTTCACTGCGTTGCGCACGTTGGATGTGTTGTGGAAAAGTGTGAGATAGATTCCTAGAATGGCTTCTTGCCGGATTGTTTCTGCGGTTTCGAAACGCTGAATCGGTTTTCTTCCAGCGGATCAATCGCAAATCGAGGGGGATTGCCTTTTGGCCAGGGAGCCATGCCCTGTTTTCGCAACCACTTGCCAATTTCCGGGCTGATCAGCTCGCGGCAGGCATCACTCCAGAAGAGCTCTTTGTTAATATTGACTTCGAAGGGTTCTTCGCCCTCCAACTCCAGTGTAATCACATCCCACTCGGGTTTGAAATCCAAATCTCGATCTGTAACCGATACTTTAAAACCATAGCCGGATCCATTGCGGCTATGAGCACCATTATTCCAGGCTGTTACGATCATATATTCCTCCTAGGCAGCAATATGAATTGCCTTTTTCATTTTTATTCATCTCTTATTGTACAACATCACAAGAATGTGCGGAGTAATTGATATCATGTTTTCGGTTATGGTCAAGGATGGTGTGACCGCAAGGGTACCTGGGGCGGCCACAATACCCAAAGGGTACGTTCTGGGGTACGTCCCTACGGTATAATGACGGTATGATCGAAATAACACCCACCATTTCCATTAATGAAGCTGAGCTGGATTTTGATTTTGTGCGTGCGGCTGGTCCCGGGGGACAGAATGTCAATAAGGTCTCCACAGCTGTTCAATTACGTTTTAATGTAATCGCATCGATGTTGCCCGGTGAGGTAAAGGAACGTTTGTTTAAAATTGCTGCTGGGCGAATCAACAAAGATGGCATACTACTCATCCATGCCAGGCAATACCGCACCCAGGAGCAGAATCGCTACGATGCTCAGGAGCGTCTGGTAGAGATCATCCATCAGGCTACTGAAAAACCAAAACCTCGCAAAGCGACCCACCCCAGTGTAAGCGCAAGGGCAGCACGATTGGGTGCTAAGAAAAAACAGGGTGAGATCAAGCGGCTCAGACGTTACAATCCCGCAGATTGGGAATAATTACAATTTACTGGCTGCGGCTTCGTCCAGCATCCACACCAAACGACCATCCACGGGTTGAATTCGATGGACAGGTAGGCGCAGGGGATCATGAATTCCCTGCAGTACTTCCTGGAGGCGATCTGCTTTCTGTGAACCACTTACCATAAAAACCACTTGCCTTGCCAGGTTCAGAATCTGCGGAGTCAGGGTCACACGATTAGAAGGTCTCTGGTCGTACTGTGCAGTAACCGCAATTACTGCCTGCTCTTCTGTCAAAGCAGTTGATTGCCCCGGAAATAACGAAGCGGTATGTCCATCCCTGCCCATTCCCAGCAGCACCCAGTCAAAGCGGGGAAGTTCATGTCCTTTCTCTGCCCAGGTGCGCAGAATTTCTGCGTAATTGTGGGCAGCTTCTTGCGCTGACAGATTACCATCAATAGGATGTGCCTGTTGTGAGGAAATCTTTAGTGGCTCGAGCACGTTGCGTTTGAACTGCCCGTAATTGCTTTCTTTGTCCTGCGGTGGAACACAACGCTCGTCCACCCAGAAGAAGTGGATCTGCGTCCAGGGGATTGTTGCACGATAAGCATCACTTCCCAACAGGTGAAACAGTCCCAACGGGGTACTGCCACCGGATAAGGCGATCAAAGCCTGGCCACGTTGCTGCACTGCCTGATTGGTTGCCAGCAGAAAATGCTTTGCAACCGCGTCTTCCAGCGTGGAGAGGTTGGGGTAGATGCGAATATCGTGTTGCTTATTCATAACCTATTTTTAACATACTTGTGACAAAAAGACCATATTGGCGTAGACGCTTCGAGATATTTGGTACAAAGGTTGCAACATATAAACTGCAGCCTGTAGGGGACTGCCAAATTTACTAAAAGATGGGTACCAGCCGATGAATATTTTCTACAACCCCGCGAGACCAGGATTGGTTCAGGAATCTGAAATTATCCAGCGAATTGATTCGCTTAATGCGGCTGCACAGGATATGATCAGTCTTGCACCGGCAGAGGGACTTGACCTCTGTAAGCGGGCGTATCAGCTTGCCACATCAGCCGAATTTCGCCACGATCCTTATCCCAAAGGTGTTGCGGATGCGCTTTGCAATATGTCATATTTCCATCTTGAACAGGGTGATACGATGTTAGCGCTTGCTCAGGCAAAAGAAGCACTCAACATCTATAATGAGTTGCGACACAGTCTCAGCCAGGCGTCCATCTTGCGGTTGTTGGGGATGATTTACGTTCACTTGAATGAATACAATAAATCGATGACTTCTCTCCTTAAAGCATTGGAATTGGCACGCCATCTCCCCAATCCACGCCTGTTGGGTGAAATAACCATGACCATTGGGCAAACCTATCTGGCCAGTGGAGAAATTGAACCAGCCATTACCGAACTTAAAAAAGCTCTCTCTCTATTTCAGAGTCGTGATTTATCCGTACAACTCAGTTATGTTTACAATTACCTGGCAGCAGCATATAAAATGCTCGGAGATTTTGAGGTCTTTGATCAGTATTTGCAACGTTCCATCGAATTGGCAGAGGATATGCGTGTGTTACCGGTACGAATTGATAATCTTTGCCAAAAAGGCCAGAATGAGCTACGCAAGGGCAATCTGGATGCTGCCAGAGAGCACTTTGAACAAGCCAGACAACTGTCAGAACACCAGGGTTACCAGTCAGAGGAGATCTCCTGTAACATCTGGCTTAGCGAAGTTGATCATTACAGGGGAGAACTGGAAGCAGCTGTCAAACGTCTGCTCAGCGCAAATGCTCGTGCTCAGACCAACCACTACGAAGAAGGTTGCTTGCGTGCCGATCGGAAACTGGCACAGGTCTATGCCGAACTGAGCGATTACCGCAAGGCATATGAGCATTTTCAGAGTTTTTACCAGATTGAGCAGCGCATCAAACGTGAGAAGAACGATCTGAAATACATGACCCTTGAAACGATTATCCGCACGGACGCCTTGCAAAAAGAAGCTCGTATCATCCAGAACAAGAATGAACAGATCGAAAAGGAAATAGCTGAACGTAAATGGGTGGAGGAAGCTTTGCGTCAGAGTGAGGAAAAATACCGCCGTGCTCTCAACCTGGATGTGACGACTGCTGTCAATACCCTGCGTTACTTCTATGATCTTGCAGAACAGGAAATTCAACGAGTCAACCGGTATCCACACCCACTCTCCCTGCTGATTATTGATATTGATCATTTCAGTCAGGTGAACGAGCATTTTGGTTATGTGATGGGCGATCAGGTGTTGCAATGGGTTGCCCGGCGTCTCAAAGATCTATTACGAGTCGTGGATGTGATTGGCCGTTATGGAGGTGATGCCTTCATAATGCTTCTTCCAGAAACCAGTCTGGAAAATGCCTGTATTGTCGCCAACCGCATCTGTATGCATTTTGCTACCGCCGATTTTGAGGTGGCTGGTGAAAAATTTACGCTCACTTTCCATGCTGGATTGGTGGAATTTATCAAAGACCTTCCAGTGGACGTCTTAATCCAACGAGCAGATCAGGCTCTAGCAAAAGCCCGGAGAAGTGATACCCAGCATATTGTAGTCTGGGAAGATGAATCCGATCCGACCGCCAATCATGAA
>JACZIY010000471.1 GCA_014860845.1 Anaerolineaceae bacterium | reverse complement strand
CATCTTCACAGTGCTGTATGGGCTGGCGCTGTGGCAATATCTCGCCTCGCTCAGCCCGATTACAACCGAAGTGCGGACTGCTTTCGGGCAGTTGAACACACGTCTGGCGGAAGCGCTAGATAGGATCGAGATCGTCAAGGGTAGCGCGCAGGAAAACCAGGAAGTATTGCGCTTTGGGAAGAACGTGAACCAATATCGCGACTCGATGGTGCGCCAGGGTGATGTGGAAGCGCGCTTCCTGCCGCTCTTGCTGCTGGGATTTGCGCTGGCGGGTGGCTTGCTGCACGCCATGCTGCTCTACCGCCAGGGTCTCATCAACGTCGGGGATGTGGTCTCCTACTTTGGACTGCTCTCCATGCTTGGCTTTCCGGTGTTCGCCTCGATGTGGGCTTATTCGCGGATTGCGCTGGGCGTGGCTGGTGCGCGCCGTATTCTGGAGTTGATCAACCGTACCACGGATCTGGATCAGAACCAGGGTGGCTATGGTGAGAACATGCGCGGCGATGTTGTCTTTAAAAATGTAACCTTTGCTTACGATGAAAATGATCCGGTTCTGAGAAAAATTGACTTTCATGTCAAACCCGGGCAGACGGTAGCAATTGTGGGGCAAACCGGCTCGGGCAAGACTTCGCTCGTGCGTCTGATCAATCGTACTTACGATGTATCGGATGGGCAGGTGCTGGTGGATGGCGTCGATGTGCGCGTATGGGACCTGGAGGTACTGCGCCAGCAAATTTCGATCATTGAGCAGGATATCTTCCTGTTTTCACAGACAATTGCGCAGAATATTGCCTTCGGAAAGCAAGATGCCAGTATGGAGGAGATCATTCAGGCGGCCAAAAATGCTCAGGCACACGAGTTCATCGAAGGATTCGCCGAAGGCTATCAGACCGTGATTGGCGAGCGGGGTGTGACCCTTTCTGGTGGGCAGCGCCAACGTCTTGCTCTGGCACGCGCCTTCCTGACCAACCCGCACATCCTGATTCTGGACGATTCGACCAGCGCGATTGACTCGGAGACCGAGGACAAGATTCAGCGCGCCATCTACACAGCAGCCAAAGGGCGTACGACCTTCATCATCACGCACCGCCTCTCACAGATTCGCTGGGCGGATCAGATTCTGGTGCTGCGCAGTGGTGAACTGGTGGCGGCTGGTAATCATGAGGATTTAATGCAGACTTCCGAAGCGTATCGGAGGATTTTCAGTGAGTAAGGGAGTGATGGTTCTGGCAAGTTAGGACCCGAGGATTTATGGGCTTTTTTTCAAGTTTGAACGAAGAGAAATATGACCGCCAATATACCGACCGCCAGCTGATGGCCCGGATCCTGACCTATTTCCGTCCCTATGTAAAACGCTTGCTGGTAATCGTAGTCACGACGCTGGCGATCTCGGGCAGTGACGCACTGCAACCAGTGATCGTTTCGCGTGGACTGGATCTGATGGGCACCAACCCGGAAGTACGGCGCATTTACCTGATCGCAGTGGCCATCATGGTCATTAGCGTCACCAGCTGGTTGATGAACTACATCCGCCGGCGACTGACCGTGCGCGTGATTGCCGATCTGCTGGTGAAGCTCTCGACTCAGGCTTTCGAAGCCTCGACAGGGCACGACCTTTCCTTTTATGATCAATATTCGTCAGGGCGAATCGCATCCCGCATCACGTCCGACACGATGCAATTTGGAGAGCTGGTTTCGCTGGTCACGGATGTCTCTTCGCAAATGGTGGAAACGCTGATCCTGGCGGTGGTGTTGTTCAGCATTGACTGGCGGTTGACGCTGATCCTCCTCTCGCTGGTGCCGGTCATATTCACGCTCACGATTCTTTATCGCAAACTGGCTCGTAAGGTCACGCGGCAGGGGATGCGCGCCATGGCGGAAGTAAACCAGACCATCAAAGAGACCGTCAGCGGAATTGCGGTTGCCAAGAATTTTCGCCAGGAAGCCAGCATTTTTGATATCTTTGACAAAGCTAACCAGGTCTCTTATAAGGTCAACATCCAACGTGGACTGGTGCTCTCGATTGTCTTCCCGACCCTGAACACGATCGGCGGGATTGTGACTGCCATCCTGGTATACACGGGTGGGATCACCACCTCTCAGGGGATTGTGACGGCTGGCGCCTGGTACCTGTTCATCCTCAGCCTGGATCGCTTCATGCATCCCATCATGAGTCTGGCGACCTTCTGGACGAATGTGCAAAGCGGTTTGTCCTCGGCTGAACGCGTGTTTGCGCTGATTGATGCCGATCCCAACGTGGTGCAGACGGATGATCGCGACGCACCGGAATTAAAAGGCGAGATCGAGTTCTGCAACCTGAACTTCCACTATAAAGACACCGAACCGGTGCTGCGGGACTTCAACCTGCACATTCAACCCGGGGAAACAGTAGCCCTTGTGGGGCATACCGGCGCCGGGAAGTCCTCCATCGCCAAGCTGATTGCGCGTTTCTACGAGTTCCAATCCGGCAAGATCCTGATCGACGGCATCGATATCCGCTCCTTCAACCTCAACAGCTACCGACGTAAACTCGGGATTGTCTCGCAGGTGCCGTTTCTGTTCTCCGGTACGGCGATGGATAACATCTGCTACACGTGCGGGCAGGTGAACCCGGCTGCGGTGGAGCAGCTGGCGCGTCTAATTGGGGATGGCGAGTGGCTGGAGACGCTGCCGAACGGGCTGAACACCGAGGTGGGCGAGCGCGGGGCACGGCTTTCGATGGGGCAAAGGCAACTGGTCTCGCTGATGCGCGTGCTGGTGCAACAACCGGCGATCTTCGTTCTGGACGAAGCCACCGCCAGCATCGACCCGTTCACCGAATGGCAGATCCAGCAGGCTTTGAACCTGATTCTGGAGAAAACCACCTCGATTTTGATTGCGCATAGATTATCGACCGTCAAATCTGCTAACCGCATCATCGTCATGCGCGAAGGCAGCATCATCGAAGTCGGCAACCATGACAGCCTGATGCTGTCCGGAGGACATTATGCGGAGTTGTACAACACTT
>JACZIY010000470.1 GCA_014860845.1 Anaerolineaceae bacterium | reverse complement strand
ATTGAACTGGCGGATAGCGGCGTCAGCGTGACCATGATCTACCCGAGCTGGGTCAGCACCGGGATCAGCACCCGCGCACTGCAGCGGGATGGTGGGCAGACGGGCACCCTCTCGAAACATGAAAAAAACGCCATGCCGGTGGAGGTCTGCGCTCGCAGGATCCTCAAAGTAGTCGCCAAACGCCAGCGCGAAGATATAATGACATTCCAGGGCAAAGCCGGGTTATGGTTGAAGCTGATCGCGCCGAAACTGGTGGATGAGATTGCGCGTCAGAGTACGGAGTGAGAGGCTCTCCCTCGCAGCCAATCAGTCTCCCGCCTGGTCAGATAAACCGGCATACCCCACAAAAGACAATGGATTTCCATTCAATGATCCTTCTAAAAGCTCGTCCGTCTCCCAGCGATACACGAAAACTTTGAGTTCATCGGTTAAATTATGGCTCCTGAGAATGTCGCAATAATCTCTCATGCTGCCATCGCTGGCAATCACGAGGTATTCCACTTTATTAATGATATCGCCAGGTTTTATGCCGGCTTGATGGGCAATACCGCCTGTGGTAACAGAATTAACCCAGATGCCCGGATATTCACCATTGGGACCAAATAGTATCGCTCTGCCATCTAATCCTATTGCGGTAATATTTTGTCCTTCGCGCAATTGGTCAATCATTGGCATTGCGAGTTCTGAGGGTATGGCAAATTGCTGGTCAAATTCATCTCGCATCATGTAATTGATCCCCACTACTTTGCCGTCGCTGGTTAACAAAGGTCCACCAGAATTGCCGGGGTTGATATCGGCATCGTGTTCATAAATGTAGGACAGGGATGACCAGGTGGTTTGACCATCGGCGACCTCTTTTGAGATGATGCCCTTGGTTAAGTTGAAATCGGGTTCTGCCAGCGGAAATCCAGCAGCGAAAACCTCCTGACCGGTTTGGACTTCATCCTCGAACCATTCCAGATAAGTAAAATCACTGCCTTCAATCTGAATGACTGCCAGATCGGCGCATTCTGAGGTACCCAGTACGCGCACATCGCGGGGTGTACTTTCACCATGGATATAAGCTTTCAATATGGCTGCCCCGGCCACCACGTGGTTGTTCGTGACGCCGATGCCGGCAGAATCAATGAAGAAACCGGAACCACCCCAATCATCATTCAGAACCAGACCCTCATCCACACTGTTAATTGTGCCCGTGGCCAATAATTGAAACACCGCTTTTTCCACATCGTCAATATTCTTTGCTGCTTTTGTCTCTGGAATAGACGCGTCTATAGGCTGGATGTCTGCTGATGAAGTGGTTGTCGTTGCGGTTTCGATTGGTTCGATTAAGGTGTTGTTTTGTGATGCGGCGCTTCTCTCACTATTTTCGGTTGGCTTTGAAAAAGAGGCCGTGGAGAGAGTAGAGAAGAAAGAATTGTTTTTAATGACCAGGAATAAAGCCACCACAAAAACAAGCACAAATGTAGCGCCGGCAAATGCAAACAGAAATTGTTTCCGGTGTTTTTTTGCTGGTTTACCACTTTCTTTCTTTGCTGATGTTGTTGCTTTAGGAGCTCCGGATGCTTCTTTTTCCAATGTGGATGTAGAATTGCGCAGATGGCTGCTATCCATCGGGTGTGCGAATAGATTCTTTTCCGCCACCATCTCTGGTCCTTCCCTGGATAATTTTTCCAGTACTTTTGCCACATGGTGCATGCTTTCATAACGATCCACTGTGTTTTTAGATAACATTTTAAGGATAACGAATTCAACTTCCTCGGGAATGTCAGATAAAAACTGGCTGGGATGGGGCAGGGGTTCGGTGGCCTGTTTTAACATCACCGCTGGTGGTGTGTCAGCCGTGTATGGTTTCTTTCCGGTGATTAATTCAAAGAAAATAACCCCCAGGGCATATTGATCACAGAATGCTTCTGCTTTTCCACACCATTGTTCGGGTGCCATGTATTCCGGGGTTCCTAATCCCATTCCGGTGCCGGTCAACGTATTGCCACCCATTTCCTCTAATAATTTTGCAATGCCAAAGTCAGTTAACATAGGATCGCCCGACTGGGTAATCAGGATATTGGATGGTTTTACATCGCGGTGGACAATATCCTGGTCATGCGCATAAGCCAGAGCCCGTGCAATGGGAGCCAGAATATGGGCAGCAGCCGTGTATGATATGGGATGGTTAAATTTTTCCTTAAGCGTACCGGAAGGAATAAAAGGCATTACAATGTAAGGCGCGCCGTCATAATTGCCGTAATCAATGATTCCAACAATATTGGCGTGGTTGAGACGTGCCAACGCTTTTGCTTCGCGCTCGAATCTTTTGAGAATCCGATCAAGCATCTCCGCAGGAAAAGCGCTCTGGCGAATAACTTTGATGGCTACTTTGCGTTCCAGGCGCGAATCAAATGCCAGGTAAACAGTTGCCATACCACCCTGACCAAGCTGCTTCAGGATGTGATAGCGGTCTACCATCTGACCAATCAGATCCGTCATAAATTATCCTTGTGGGAACACGCTATATTTTCAATTATACAGGATGATAAACCAAAAAACACCAGGTGAAATCAAATCAGAGCCTTCAATATCCACATTGGTCAGGCAAATTCGGATATGCTATCCTTTATGACCGAGGACAGGGACTCGCTCACCCGTCATCGGTCGGTTCCTAGGTGCAACGCACTTCGGCCGGTGTGTTAATTCGGGTTTTCTTCCGGGATGGATGTTGCCTGTTAATCCCTAAGTGCATCGCACCAGGCAAGATGCACCATCTTTATCCTGTAAATCCTGTCATCAATCGCTGAAAACCAACAATCCTAACCCGGAAATTTTTCCAGTAAACCAAATACCAAAAATCCTTCCGAAGGACTCCG
>JACZIY010000469.1 GCA_014860845.1 Anaerolineaceae bacterium | reverse complement strand
GAATAAAACATATAGACCAGAAACAACGACCAGGCTTACAAACATGACCGGTAAACCTTTTTTATTCCATAACATGGGTGAGATTGGATAACGAGTTCGTTCAGAAAGTGAAGTGACAATTACATTTGCTGTTGAACCGATAATTGTCCCATTTCCGCCCAAACCAGCCCCAAAAGCTAATGCCCACCACAACGGAGCAACTGATATCCCCATCATTTCCAATTCTAAAATGACAGGAATAATCGCAATGGTCATTGGGATATTATCTACAATTGCAGAAAGTATTGCGACAATCCACATCATACTCAACCCTAAAATTACCGGGTGTAGACTTCCAATTGAGAGGATAGCTTGCGCCAAGTAATGGAGCACACCTGCATTTTCCAATCCTCCAACCAGGATAAAAAGAGAGCTGAAAAATATCAGAACATCCCATTCAACGAGGTTGAATACATCTTTAACTTTGGAAGGGTTAACCCATAATAATGCCAAAGATGACGCGCCAACCGCGATAATGGATGGTTCTAAATGAATACGATTTTCTAAGATAAAACCGATTAATGCAATTACGATCATCACCATCACTTTAAAAACAATCCTGGGTTCTTTTATTACTTCTTTAGGATTAAGTTGGGCAACCACAGCTGCATTATCAATGTTCTTTGAGGTTTGCAATTCTTTCCTGAATAAATAATTGAGGACCACGATAGAGACAAACCAGGTAACCAAAACAATCGGAAGCGAATTTCTCAAGAAATCAGTAAAGGTAAAATTAGCTGCAGAAGCAATTAAAATGTTGGGAGGATCACCAACCAGGGTGGCAATACCTCCAATGTTCGATAAAATAGCTTCTGATATAAGAAAGGGTCTGGTATTGTATCCAAGGATTTCACAGATCAGAATTGTCACAGGGGCAATCAAAACCACAGTTGTCACATTGTCCAGAACCATTGAGACAATTGACGTAACAGCAGTTAATAATACTAATAAACGAATAGGCTTACCTTTTGAAATTTTTGCCGCGATCACTGCCAGATATTGAAAGAATCCAGTCGGTTCTAATAGACCCACCAAAATCATCATGCCGATAAGTAACCCCAGGGTGTTAAAGTCAACTACTTCAACTGCCTGTTCCTGATTATAAAAACCGAAATAAATTCCAGATATAACCATTAAGGTTGCACCGACCATGGCAACAATAGTACGGTTTACCTTTTCTGAAAATATTAAAATCAGGACGGCTACAAAAATCAGAATTGAAATAATTTCAGGTAATGCGGTCATATAATTAATTCCAGGCAAATTCGTATCAAAGATTCCAACCCTGTATGATGGCTGTACCGATATCTACGTGGGATGCCAGACCAACCAGATGTCTGGAAGCATCAACAACTGGAATATCAGCCAGTTCTTCATTATGCAGGATGGCAGCAGCGTGCACCAGACTCCAATCTTCTTGCACAAAAATTGGTTCTTCCATAATCTCCTTAATAAGGATACCTAATTCGGCCTCTGAAGGAATTCTGGTTTCGAATGCCCCCAAATTATTGATAAATGAAAAATTAGATATGAATTCAATAAAATCAGGTAACACGATTCGCAACAAAGAATGCAGGGTAAAAATACCAATTAATTTATTGTTATCGTCGACAACTGGCAGGGTACCAATATGATACTCTTGCATTAGTTTTGCTGCACCGGCTACAGTTTCATCAACATGGATGTAAAAAACCCTTTTTTTCATACAACTACGAACATTCATAATAACCTCTTATTGGGGTAAAAAAACCGATTATGTTGATTATAGTATTAAAAAAACAGATGACGACATGAGTCATCTGTAAAAAATGTAAATTGAATAAAATTATTTTACTTGCCAGGCAGGGTGCATCTCGGAAGAATTGGGACTCATTGTCAGGTTGGTTTGATTTTGGCCATCAATATCCATGATGTAAATTTCCATGTTTGTATCACGGTTAGATTGGAACAGAATCCAGGAAGAATCCGGTGACCAAGCTGGGTAGGAATCAAAAGTTGTATTCGTTAGTCGTTTGACCTCCATTCCAAAGGATTGGATACGGGTCAAGTAAACATCCTGGGTGCGACCCTGGACGTTGGTGTAAGCCATCCAGAGAGCGTCAGGAGACCAGGCGGGATCTCCCATGTACTTAAGACGCATGAAGAACATGTCTCTATCCATGTCAACAAAGTCATTCGCTGGATCACGCATCCATAAATATCGCAAACTGGATGAAGGAAGTACGTAAACCAAGCGATCCATCTTGGGTGACCATTCCGGAGAGAATTCCTGTTTATCGGTGCTTAACCGTCGCAAATCAGTCCCATTGGGTCGGACAATCATTATCTGTTTGATACCATCGGTTCGACTATCGGTTGTAAAAACAATCCATTCTCCATCTGGCGACCAGGCAGCTTCCGTTTCGTTTCCAGGAATTGCGATAATATTGGATAATCCACTTCCATCAAAATTGATTGTGTATAAGTCGATTTTATTTTCTGTATCACCACTATCAGCCGAGAAGATGATTTTTGTTCCATCAGGAGACCAGTTGGGGTAAGATTTGTTTCCTGGATTGGTCGTTAATTGTGTCTGATCTCCAGAAATCAAAGTGCCATCAGGTTGTTGGTACACTTTCATTGTCCAGAGTTGGAATGTTTCACCATCTCCGACATCACTGACATAGGCGACAATGCCATCACGACCTATGCTGGGAAAAGCCTGGGTCGGTGTGATGGTTGGTTCTGGGATGTCTGTAGAGGTTGGCTCTTGGGTATCAGTAGGTATTGGTTCTGGCGTATTTGTCGAGGTCGGATCCACGATTGGAGCAACCACAGGTGCAGATGTTTCAGTAAACAAGATCACACTTGCTGTGGCTGGTGGAGGTGTCTCTTTTTCAGCCAGGAATGTGTTCCATACAAACCATCCACCACCAAACAATACAATTGCACCGACGATTAAAACGACAGGAATTAACCAGATCAATTTTGATTTTTGTTTTGGAGCAGGTTGCGAGATGGGGTAGGAGGGTGGTGCAGAGACAGGTGTGGAGACAGGTGTAGAGGGAACGGGCGAAGATGCTCCTACACGGGTTGCTTCTGCATTCATTATTGGTTGTGGTTTTTGAGCCGGGGTTGTTCGTACCGGTGAGATCATTGTTTCATCTGGACCGGGGATGCTGGATTGTCCTAACTCCTGAACAAACTCGAGGATGTCACCGTAACGATCCTCTGGTTTAATGGATAGTGCTCTTGTTATCACCTCTTCGATGTGAGGAGGAACATCCGGGTTTAAATCATGAATTGGTTTTAGCGTAGCCTGGCCTAACAGGCGTTCAACTGCATCCACTGGCTTTTCATTTGTCAGGACATTGTAGATCGTTGCAGCCAGTCCGAATTGATCAGAATAATGCCCGGTGCGACCAGAACCATACTGTTCGGGTGGTGAATAACCAGGCGTAAGGCCTCGAGCGCCAGTGGATGTTTCCTGAGTAATATCCGAGGACTTGGCAATACCAAAATCCACCAGGATTACTTCACCACGCGGGGTGATTTTGATGTTGCCAGGCTTGATATCTCTGTGAATGACAGGTGGTTCCTGAGTATGCAGATAATTAAGGGCTTTTCCGAGTTGTTTTGCCCAGTAAAGCACTTTGTCAACATCCTGTTTTCCGTCGCGCTTGACAATGGTGCCCAAATCATCACCAGGTATAAAATCCATGACCAGATATTGGCTATCTTCAATAACAAAATAATCAATAACCCGGGGAAGATTTGGATGGCGCAGACCAGCCAACAAGCGTGCTTCTTGCAAAAATTGTTCTCGCCCTTCTTGTCGAGGGTTCTGATTGATTTTAACAGCCACTTTAGTCTGTAATACGGTATCCAAAGCTAAGTAGACAGCCCCCATCCCACCTTTGCCAAGTTGTTTTTCCACCCGATAACGGTCACGTAAGAAGGTATTGTATTCAAGATCCATAATAAAAATAACTCCTTCAGGACGAGAAAAAGATATGATAAGTGTATGTTAAATAGGACTAATTTGCAAATATTGCGTAGAGATGAGTTTTGGAAAATCTCATCGTTCCTGATTTTAAAAACTGATCGATATTTGTGACAAAAATTTATCAAACCGAACCCCATTCATTTCCAGTGAGTCTCAATTTCAACAAGCGATCACGTTTGTCAATAAGCATATTTGTGATTGTCTGGCCAATAAGCGACAATCGAATAAGTTGACAGTGAATATTGTTTGTAGTAAACTTTTGTTCGTCTTATGGGCGCGTAGCTCAATGGTAGAGCAGTGGCCTTTTAAGCCATTGGTTCAGGGTTCGAGCCCCTGCGCGCTCACTAAAATTCCTGAGAAATCAGGAATTTTTTCATATTTATCAATTGTTAAAGAAATCTCTGTATTTATTATTGATATTTAGTTTGGTTAGTCAATGGACTTAAATGCTATTTAATTTAGGTTTAATTCCTTGCACACTTGCTTTTTTTGATCAAAGATTGGTTTTGGTTTCCCAATCGTAAATAACATTTAGCTTCATCAAGCTGAAAGATGAATTTTTCTACTAAATGGATATACAATATTAAGATGGGCAAAAATATCCGAACCAGTAGACCGACCCTAGGTGTTTTAGCTGGGTGGCAATTTTACCGAACTGCAACAAACCTAAGCTATCTGGATCCAGTGTTTCGCGGAATCAGTCGAGCTGCTCGCGATTTGGGTTGTAATTTACTGTTAGGTTGTGGACTCGGACCTTCAGCCAGTCTATCTGATCCTCTACGACCTGCCTGGCCATTGATATCCTCAGAAAATGATTATGTGCCAATTGGACCTGAAAATACGGATGGACTCATTATCGCCAATCCACTTCACTCCAATGCAAGATCAGAATATGTAAAGAAGTTGATGGCAGCGGGACATCCAGTATTATTTATTGGTTCTGGTGAAAAAGGTCCAGCGATTGTTGCGCATAACACTCGCGGTATTTTGGATGCTATGCAACACCTGCAATTTCATGGCCATCAACGTGTGGCTTTCATTGCAGGTACTGTAGAAGATATGGAAGGGGATAGTGGAGAGCGTTTGAGAGCTTATCAATTGGGTTGTGAGCAATTTGGTTTTGTTCAGGACCCAAGTTTGATCGTTTACGGCAGGCATGTTTATCCAGGTGGTTATCATGCAATGCAGGAGTTGCTGAATTGTGGGGTCGAGTTTACAGCTGTGGTAGCAAGTAATGATGAGTCTGCATTAGGTGCCATGAAAGCTCTTGAAGAGGCTGGAAGAAAAATCCCACAAGATGTGGCTATAATCGGTTTTGATAATAGACTTGAGGGAGCTGTCAATGAACCCGGACTCAGTAGTATACATGTTCCCTTATTTTCGCTGGGATATCGTGCCGTTGAGTTGATGCTTGAGAATCTTGATGGAAGTACTGATTTAAATGAACGTGAATATGTGGAGACCCGTCTCGTTATCCGGGAATCATGTGGTTGTAACCATACAATGGATTTCGGAAGTGATCCTGCATCTAATATGGAATTACAATTTCCTGGTAGTGATGAACAGATTTCATATCTTGGTGGGTTAATTTCGACAGCTGTTATGAACCAGGCACAAAATCTTACCGAAGAAAAATGCCAGTCATTATCCCAGAACCTGGTAAATGCTTTTCTGAGAGGAAGTCAATCTGGTAATAGTCAAACTTTTAGCCATATACTTGATGAGACGCTCCGAATAACGACAAGCAGTAATGATGATCCTCACATCTGGCAAGCTGGCCTTTCTTTACTGGAAAAATGGAGCTCGGAACCATATAGAACAAGCTTTTCGTTCGGTTCCATCAGTAAAAATATGATTAGTGAGGGTCGATTAAAGATCAGTCTCCAGGTTCAGCGATACCATAGCCAGTATGTAATCGATGAGCGTTGGAAGTCCAGTCAAATAAGTTTGTTAACTGCGAGATTGCTAAATGCTCTCGATGAACAGCAGATTTTTGATATCCTGGCAAAATATTTGCCATCCATGGATATCAATACAGCAGTACTCGCTTTATCAGAAACCAAAGAAAAAGATCCGGTTCAAAACTGGACGATACAAAATTTATTAATTCGTGATCAAAATCCAAACGAAACTGATATTCAGGAGTTTCCACCTCACAATTTGTTTATGCCTGACACACCGTATCAATTAACTTTGATCCCGGTTGTGGATCCCTCCAGACAGCTAGGATTCATCGTATTTGATTCTGAGCACTTTGATTTATATGGTGCAATTGTTCAGCAGTTAGGTGGTGCTCTCAATAAAGCCCGGTTATATCGGCAGGCAACTGAAGGACGTCGTTTAGCTGAAGAAGCAAATCGGATGAAAAGTAATTTTCTATCTACGATAAGTCATGAATTACGAACTCCTTTAAATTTAATTGTGGGTTTGAGTGGAATCTTGATGGATGAAAGTGATGAAGAAAAATCACTATTACCAGAGTCAGTTCAAAAAGACATCAGCCGCATCAATGCTTACGCTCAACATCTGGGCGGGTTGATCGGCGATGTTATTGATCTGGCTACGAATGAAGCTGGACAATTGCGATTGAATATGGAATTGATTAATTTAGCAGAGATGCTTAAATTGGTCGCTGATAGTGGTTCTCAATTAACTGCAGATAAAGGCTTGCTTTGGAAATCTGATATACCTCAAAATGGACCCTTCGTTTGGGGAGATCGAACACGTTTACGACAAGTTGTACTTAACTTCTTGAACAATGCTGTGAAGTTCACAACCTTTGGTTCAGTGAGTTTGTTGGTTGAAAGTAGTGATGAAAGTGTGACAATTCGCGTCTGTGATACTGGTCTGGGAATACCACTTGAGGAACAGTCTGTAATTTTTAACGAATTTCGTAGATCGGAGCGAAGTATTGCACGTGGATACCCAGGTTTAGGGTTGGGACTCTCCATCAGCAAGATGCTCATAGAAATACACAATGGAAAAATCGGATTAGAATCAACAGGCGTTGAAGGGGAAGGATCCTGTTTTTATTTTATATTGCCAACTGTTGGGCAACCTCCCGAGGATGAGTTAGTTAATTTCAATTTATCACAAATTAAACCAAATGTATTGATGTTGGCAACTCGAGATAATCGAAGCAAACAGCTTTGTAAACTCTTAGAAAACCGTGGTATCGAAGTGAACGTCGTTCTCATGGATGAACCATCCAAATGGATGTCAATATTAACAAAGTCTGTACCGGATGCGATTATTCTGGATGTAAGTATTCAGTCCGATTCAGCTTGGAATGTTTTGAGAGAAATTAAGAACAGTCATTTAGCCAGGGGAATTCCTATCATGTTCTATTCCTCCTCAGATGAAGGTGATGGGTTACTGAATCTCGATTATCTCACCAAACCAATAGAGCTTTCCGATTTGACCCGCGCATTTGATCATGTTCGCCTTATGTTTGAATCTGATCAGACTGTAAGGACATTCCTCGTCGTGGATGACGACCCCAATACATTGGAGGTTCATTCTCGTATTGTTAATTCACAATCATCCTCATACCGCGTTTTACAAGCTTCGGATGGATTCAAGGCTTTAAATATACTTAAGCATGAAAAAATTGATGTGGTGTTGTTAGATTTGCAAATGCCTGTATTGGATGGTTTTGGTGTTTTGGAAGCCATGCGCGCTGAAAAAAAGCTGCGTGATATTCCTGTAATTGTTGTAACCGGAAAAATATTAACTGAAGAAGATATGGCTCGCTTAAATCAAGGGGTAGCAACCGTTTTAAATAAAGGTATGTTTAGCAGAGAGGAAACTGCTTTTCACATCAGTAATGCACTGGAACAAAAACGTAAATTAAACCAGGAAGCCCAAAGAATGGTTAGACAAGCCATGTCATATATTCATAAACACTATTCTGAACAAATATCCAGGCAAGATTTAGCGCAATTTGTTAATATATCAGAAGATTATTTGACATTTTGTTTCAGACAGGAACTTGGAATTTCACCCATTAAATATTTACAACGATTCAGGATTAATCAAGCAAAGCTATTACTTAAAGCAAGTCTAAAAAGCATCACAGAAATAGCTTTTGAAGTTGGTTTTTTGGATAGTGGTTACTTTAGCCGAATATTTCATCGGGAGACAGGAGTTTCACCAGGTGATTTCCGGTCATCAAACTGATTCTTAAATTCTTTTTCTTTTTAGAAAGCCGAAAATATGGGAGCACAAAATTCCAAGTTCTATGAATCGTTCATACGAACCTCTTTTTTGTCCTTGTAAAACAACTCTTATGTCTATACAATGTGAATGAAAGCGGTCTCATGTTGGGAAAAAGGGAACTGGGCAATTATGTCTATAACATTAAGAGAAGTGGCAAAGCTAGCAAATGTCTCATTGGCAACAGCTTCCCGTGTGATTAATGATCGCCCTGGAGTACGCTCTGAGATCCGTGCACGAGTTTGGCAGGTGATCCGTGAAAATGGTTATCAACCCAATCAAGCAGCTCGCTCTTTGGCAGCGTCCCGATCACGAAAAGAACAATGATAATCAGGAGGTGAGGTTCTTAAAATTAAATAGGTCTGATCAACCCCAGCAAATTCGTCTAAAAATTAAAAAAATCTATTATCTCACGAAGGAGAAAATCGTCCATGTTTAAGAAAATCTATAAATTAATAACTATTTTGATGGTCTTGGCAATATTTTTGGCCGCCTGTGCCCCCAAAGAAACTGCTCCCTCCACTTCTGATGGTGCATCCAATGAACCAGCACCAGCTGAAGATGTAACCCTAAGAGTACTCGTCCACCAAAATCCTCCAATGGTGGAATTCATGGAAGCTTTTAACAAAAGTTTCAGTGAAAAATATCCAAATGTGACTGTTGATATGTCAGTTGTCAATGCAAATGATTTGAGTACTGTTACTCAAACAAGATTAACTGCAAATGATATCGACGTGATTGACATTTTCGGTTTTGCGAATGCTGCTCAACCCTATATGAAGATGGTTGATAAACCCAATTGGCAACAATTGATTGAAGCTGGTTTATTGCTGGATATTTCTGATCAGGCATTTGTGAAGAATTATGATCAAGCAACCATTGATGATGCTGGAAGTTTTAATGGCAAAGTGTACGCAGTCAATCTTGGTAGAGTTTCATATAGCGGTATTTATTACAATAAAGACCTATTCGCTGCCAATAATGTCACAGTTCCGACTACTTGGGACGAGTTGGTCACAGCATGTGAAACATTCACAGCTGCAGGAACACCGTGTATGACTGCTGGTGGTAAGGATGGTTGGCCAATTTTCGTTGGAGCCTACGGTTTGACTGGTTCCATTTATCCTGACCAGGCTGCTCTCGTTGAAGGCCTTTGGACTGGAACCATCACATGGAATGACGCAAAAGCGCTTGATATGTGGGAAAAGATGAAAGTCTATGCCCAGGATATGATGGAAGCTGGAGCGAGTGGTGTTGCAGGGGATGCTGCTCCTGGTCGTTTTGCTTCTGGTGCAGTGGCTATGTTCCCTGGTGGTACCTGGTATGCCTCCGCAATCGAAGCTGCAGAACCTGCATTTGATTGGGGATATATTCCCTTCCCTGGCTCTGATAATGCAGATGATAACAAGTACTTGTTTGGTAAATATGATCAAGGATGGGCAATCGCTGCCAATACACCTAACAAAGAAGCAGCCATTAATTACTTAGCTGAGTTCTCAACCCCTGAAAATTACCAGGCATTTGCCAATGCAGTTGGATTTATTCCAACCCAACCAACCGCCACATTAGACACCAAAATCGGTGCCGAAGTTGCTCCATATCTGGCAAACTTCCGTGTCGGTTATGAACAATATTGGGTAGCTCCCAAAGGTGCTGGACAATTTGCCAATCCCTGGGCTTCTTACTTCAAACCCTTTGGTACTTATGACGATGCAAAAGAATTAGCTGATAAAGTTCAAGCCGATCTTCAATCTGGCCTCGATGCTGTAAAGTAAATAATAACGTTGAAAAGGCTTTCCACCCATCGGTGGAAAGCCTTTTCTATATAGAAGGAGGAGGATAATGAACTACCATTTTGGTCGGGGTAAATCAAGATTAACCCCTTATTTGCTATTACTCCCGGGTATAGTTTTCTACTTTGTTATCTCGCTCGGGCCTTCTTTAGCTACATCAATCTTCTCTTTAACAGATACAACCGGTCTGAAAGGTGCAACCATTAATTGGATTGGGTTGGATAACTATAAAGAATTCCTTTTTATGGGACAGGCATCCAAAGATAATTTCGATGCGCTGGGTCGTACGTTAATTTTTTCAGTTTTTGTCACCACAATTCAATTCTTATTTGGGTTGATCACAGCGGTTATATTAAACAATCCAAAAATTAGAGGGCGCAACTTCTTTAGAACTCTTTTCTTTATGCCCGTTATTCTAGGTGCGGTCATTCAAGGTTTGATCTGGTCCCTGTTCCTTTATCCTCTCGGTGGCCCAATGGCGAAGATATTTGAGATTTTTGGTCTTCGCTCTGAATTTCTAGGTGGTCAACCCACGGAAGCATTTATGTGGGTCATTATCATTCAAATCTGGGCGAATATGGGCATCACCATGATGATCTTTTTATCTGGTTTACAAACTATACCAACTGAAATGTATGAAGCAGCCGAAATGGATGGTGCAAATAACTGGCAAGTTTTTAAGAATGTTACCTGGCCATTGTTAACACCCAGTGTTAACACAAATTTACTTTTGAATATCATTGGTAGTTTACAAGCCTGGCAGTTATTCCTGATCTTAATTGGTTACCGTAATGGAACACAGGTCTTAGGTTATTTGATTTATGCAGTAGGCTTTGGACAAACTTCAGGAAGTGTAACCAGCAGTTTCCGCCAGGGTTACGCCGCAGCAGCATCTATGGTGTTATTCGTTTTGGTATTAGTGATAGGGTTGTCTGTTCAAACCTTCTTAAAACGTCGGGAAGAAAGGATAATGGGATGAAAAACGCTAAAGAATCCAATGGAAAATCAGTAAAATGGGGGCTTATAGCATCATATATCTTCCTATTTCTGTTAGTACTGGCTTACCTTGGGCCATTGTTGATGTTGGTGAATACAGCATTAAAAACAATGCCAGAGTTTATGAAAGATGCAACCGGAATTACAACATCATTTAACTTCAGTAATTTTGCTGATGCATGGGAAAAAGCAAATTTTCCACAATATATTTGGAATTCAATCATATACACTTTCACGGCAACGTTTATCTATGTAGTTACAGCTGTTTTTGTGGCGTTTCCAATATCGCGAAAATATGTTAAATTTTCTGCACCACTCCTGACCCTTTTTGTTATCGCGTTATTTTTACCACCAGCGCTCATTCCACAGTTTCGTCTTATCTTAGGTTTGGGTCTTTACAATAATCCGATTGGATATATCATGCTATTTTTGGTCAATCCGATTGGTATTATCATTCTTGTGAATTATATTAAAACCCTTCCATTAGAGTTGGATGAAGCTGCAGCAATGGAAGGTTGTGGATACTTCCGTTTTGTGTGGTCAATCGTCCTTCCATTGATTCGACCAGCAATTGCCACCGTAGTTGTCCTTCATGCGATCGGTATTTGGAATGAGATTATCGCACCAACCATCTATCTTACCAATAAAGACTACTATCCAATAACCCGTGGATTGATCGTATTCCAGGGTGTGTATGGTAGCAATTGGCCAACATTAGCAGCAGCTGTTTTGATGTTAACATTTCCCATGCTAGTCTTATTCCTTGTCTTGCAACGTCAAATTGTCTCGGGTTTAACAGCTGGTGCAGTCAAAGGATAGAGTAAATAGAAGAATAAATTGATTTAAAAAATTAAATCTGGCAGTTCGGAGAAACGTATGGAAATAAAACGAAACCATATCATTAAATTCTTGTTGCTTGTGTTATTACTAAGCGTTCTTACCGGGTGTACAAGAGCAGCAGATATTATGCCTCCTCCAGGTTACCAATTGGTATGGAATGATGAATTTGATGGTAGGTCCATCAATACTAAAAATTGGACTTACGACATTGGCGCTGGTGGATGGGGTAATGGTGAAGCCCAATATTACACAGATCTTTCAGAAAATGCACGGATAGAAGATGGCATGTTGGTTATTGAAGCTTTACAAGAAAAATACGAAGATTCATATTACACCTCAGCACGATTAAAAACACAGGGTCTTCAAAATTTCCAATATGGTCGCATAGAAGCCAGATTAAAAGTCCCTGAAGGCAAAGGATTGTGGCCTGCTTTCTGGATGCTAGGTTCCTCATTTAATGGTTCAAATTGGCCGGATTGCGGTGAGATTGATATTATGGAATACATCGGAAAAGAACCTGATCTCGTTATGGGTACTGCTCATGGTCCAGGGTACTCAGGAGCGCTTGGCATTGGGCAATGGAATCGGCAAACTTTCAATATCGCTGATGATTTCCATACGTATGCCATCGAATGGGACGAAGGAAAGATCGATTGGTTTTTTGATGGTGAGTTGTATCATACAGTCACTTATGCTGATGTTGGAGATCGTGAATGGGTTTTTGATCAGCCGTTCTTCATAATTTTAAACCTTGCGCTTGGTGGACAATTACCTGGACCGATTGGGTTGGATGTTGTGTTTCCAAAACAATATCTGGTAGATTATGTCCGTGTCTTCCAAAAAATTAATTAACCGAGCAAAAAACAGACATGGCACTCAGTCTGCAGAGTTATTGGTATGACACAAGAAAAAGAAACAAGCGTAATACGGAATAAAGAAATATTTTTTGAGGATTTCACCAGTGACCGGATTAATCGCGATTATTGGAATGTTATGGTCACTGGTGATATTTTCAACGATGAACAACAAGCTTACGTTGACTCACCAGAAACAGTTTACACAGAATCAGGTGATCCGACCGATGCAAATGGTGTTTTGGTGTTGCATCCAAGATATCATCCCAACTACATCACCAGGGAAGGTAAATCTTTTGATTTCATTTCTGGACGAATTGACACAAAGGGAAAGATTGAATTTCTCCATGGCAAAATCTCAGCAAGAATTAAAATGTCAATCAGCGCAGGTTTATGGCCAGCATTCTGGCTTATTGGGCAAGGCTCATGGCCAGGCTGTGGAGAAATAGACATTATGGAGTATGTTGGTGAACCGGATTGGATCAGTTCTGCAGTGCATGGAAAGGGATATTCTGGAGATGCAGCACTGGTAAATTATTACTATTTTCCTACTTACAATGATTTTACAAATTGGCATGTTTATTCACTAAATTTACGACAAGATAGAAGTATGGAATTTTACGTTGATGATAAGTTAGTCTATCGGGTAACCAAACCAATGATTGAGTATTTTAGTCCGTGGATTTTTGATCAACCAAAAAGTATTGTTTTAAATTTTGCAATAGGTGGTGGATATCCATATAAAATCAATGGTCTTAAGAAGCCATATTATGGATTACCTGAGGAAACTGTTACTGCAATTCAAAAAAACGAAGTTCGCTATATGATAGATTGGGTAAGAATATCTCAATCTTAGATATTTAAGGTTATCGGGAGTTAACATGAACAAAGATTCGCATCCAATTTGGATCAAGGATACATTACAACAAAAATCAAGCATTAACACAACCGGAGAATTTATAGTTATTCAAAATGAGAAATTTTATAAGATCTCCAATTCTGATGTGTTATCTCCTTTTTTTATTAACCTGGTAAGCAGTTCTAACCATTGGTTTTTTATTGGTTCAACAGGTGGGTTATCTGCTGGCCGTGTCAGTGCTGAACAGGCTCTTTTCCCTTACTACACGGAAGATAAAATAAATGATAATTACGACAATACTGGTAGCAAGACCATATTTCGAATTTTTCGTGACAACCAAACCTGGTTATGGGAACCATTTTCTGCTCGTCAATGTGGGAAGTACCTGATTGAAAGAAATTTATTTAAAAATGTACCAGGCACAAAAGTAATTTTTGAAGAAATTAATAAAAGCCTAAATCTAACATTTCGGTATTCCTGGTCCACCTGTGAAAAATTTGGTTTTTTGAAAACCTCTTCGCTAAAGAGCTCAAACCTTTCGGAATCTTCTATTCAAATCGAATTGTTAGATGGTTTGCAGAACATTATGCCAGCAAATGTTTCTTCGGCGACGCAGAATACCTTAAGCTGCTTATTGGATGCTTATAAGCGCAGTGAATTAGATCTTGAAACAGGTTTGGGTATTTATACATTAAATGCTACTTTGACTGATTTAGCTGAACCGAGTGAATCGTTATTGGCGACGACAATTTTTCAGGTTGGATTAGAGCCGGTTAATCACTTACTCTCTTCCAATCAAGTAGATGAATTTCGGGATGGAAAGGAAATATCGCCAGAAGTAGATGTGTGTGGCAACCGTGGCGCATATTTTATCCATGCCAAATTGAACTTGCTACGTGGGGAGGAAACATCCTGGTGTTTTGTGGCTGATGTTCAACAAGATGCCGCAGACATTGT
>JACZIY010000468.1 GCA_014860845.1 Anaerolineaceae bacterium | reverse complement strand
GTCATTATGAGGATTGTGAATTTTTAGATGAAGGTTTTTGTTCAGCCGCTTTGATAGAGCTGGATCCCGATAAAGGATGTATAACCTACACACCCTCAGCTGATTCAATACCTGAAGAACCATGGGACAATGACGAAGATGATGAAGCAGATGAATGGGGTGAATTGACCAGTTTAGAAGAAGAAGATGAAGATGACTGGTTGGATGAGGATGAAGAATACTAATCCAAAGAAAAGCAGCTGAAAAGGCTGCTTTTTTCTAATTCCTATAAAATTTAATAATGACTTTCACGTTAAATAAGGCTACCTAGAAAAGTTCTGGGTAGCCTTTACATTTCCATTTTGGCTTACTAAAGTTTATTTTTGAGAGGCTGATTCTGTTGGGCGAGGGATACCATCCCACTCAATCCTCCCAGGTTCATGGTATCGACAGCACTGGATGGTACGATCACCAGGGCACCCTTATCTTTCAATCCTTCAAAGAGCATATTCATCGCCCTTAGATGCAAGGCAGTCGGGTTGTCAACATAAGCCAATGAGGCTTCAGCAAAACTATGAGCAACCTGCATTTCAGCTTCCCCCAGGATAACTCGAGATTGGCGTTCACGCTCGGCTTGTGCCTGCTGAGACATGGCATCTTCCAACCCTTGCGGGATGATCACATCACGAATCTCCACGCTTTGAACGGAGACACCCCAAGGAGTTGTGCGTTCGTCAATGATTTTCTGCAATTGCTCATCCATCACCGCACGGCCTACCAGAATTTCCGCGAGCGTCATCTGCCCGATTATCTCTCTCAAGGCAGTCTGAGCTGCCCATGCGATAGCAATGCGGTAGTTTTCTACTTCCAGTGCGGCTTTTTCGGCGTCCCACACTACCCAGAATAACACGGCATCCACATCAACCGGGACTGTATCCTTTGTGAGGGTTTTTTCAGCATTAAATGGCGTCACCATCACACGGTGATCAATCCAAACCGGTGTTGTGTCAATAACCGGAATGATCCAAAACATTCCAGGTCCTTTGAGACCCTTGAAACGACCTAAACGCAGCACTATTGCTTTCTCCCATTGTTGGGCAACTTTGAGCGCGAATAGTATATAAATCCCGACCAGAGTCCACAAGATAATAAAAGTTCCTATGATCCATTCATTAACTTTATTATCCATTATGATGGCAGCAATGACGCCAATCACCAAGAATATTGTGGATGACGCGCCAGCTATACCGCTGATGCGGGTCACATCCTGAGGTTTAACTGTTGGTACTTTTGACTGTCCGGATTGAGAATCACCATCAGATTGATTTTGCGATTGATTAATTTTAAGATACTTTCCCATTTTCTTCCTACCTCCAATATTCACAAACCGTATGGTTTATTTGTTGTTTTTCCAATATTCCAATTGCCGATAAATTTCTTGTTCAATATCTTCCAGTGAAGCACCTGTTTCGAATGCATCCCTGAAAAAATTTTCAGTAATTCTGACCAATATTTCTGAAAACAGGTTACTATCCTTTATTGGTGCTTGATTGCCTTCGCTGATTTCGTCCCAAATATAAGTACCACGACCCCGCTGGGTAGAAATTAACTTTTGCTCATCCAGAATTCGGTACGCTCGGGCAACAGTACTGAAGTTGATACGTAAGTCAATCGCCAGCGACCTTACTGTTGGAAGTTGATCTCCAGGTTTTATGATCCCGTCGACGACCAAATTTTCTATTTGGCGAACGATCTGGAGATAAAGCGGTTTTTCTGCACGGAAATCCAGACTAATACGCCCCTCTAATACGTTCAAAACACTCCTTTCATATTGTTTCATTGATTTATTGTGTCATTGTTTCTTTGTTTTATTGTATCTCATTTTGCAGAAAAGTCAAGAGGTATTCGAATGAAATGGCCTGTATAATAAACCAAGATAGCATAGATTATCATAATTGTTTGCAATAAACCTTAAATTCAGGAACATGAATATGACGATAAGATCAGAGAAGTTAAAAGGAAATGGCAAAGTTAAAGCTCGATCTGCATGAGATTTATAATCGTGGAGAAAAAATTGAAGCGGCACTTAATGATATTTTCCAACAAGCAATGGATAAAAAGATTGCTCTTGTGGAAATCATCCCGGGAAAAGGTACTGGTCAATTAAAGAAACGGGTGCTGCGTTTTCTTAATCAGCCTGAAGTAAAAAATTTGTATCATCGTGTTGAAAAAGATGATAAAAACTTTGGACGGATATTTATCCATTTTAAGCATTAGAGAATAATAAGTTATCCTTTTTACCAAAATCTTGACGTTAAATTAAAGCAACATTAGGAGTTTACATGGCAAAGACAGATTATGATGTAATTGTAATAGGATCTGGTGCTGGTGGCCTTGCCGCTGCGGTTCCCCTGGCACAAACAGGGTTGAAAGTGCTGGTCTGCGAACAGCACAAACGGGCTGGCGGGTGGACTCATTCATTTACGAAACAAGGTTACAGCTACAGTCCCGGTGTGCATTATATAGGCGCTTTACTTCCGGGAGAGAGTCTCAGCAGAGTCTATCAGGGGTTAGGTGTTTCACAGGATCTGGTTTTTTGTGAAATTAATCCCGATGGCTATGACCATATTTATATCGGCGATCAGCGTTTTGATTACCCCAAAGGCAAAGATAATCTGGCTACCCGACTCAAAACCCGTTTTCCGGCGGAATCCAGAGGAATAGATGATTATTTGGGGATGATTAACAAACTTGTGAACAGTCTGCATGATCTAGGGGAAGTTAGCAACCCTGTGGAAGCAGTTCAGGCGGTACCATCAGCTGCTTCTGTATTGCATTGGGCATTTCGTTCAGCACAAAAGATGGTTGACCAGTTTATCGAGGACCCAGTCTTAAAAGGATTCCTGCTTGGCCAAGCCGGAGACCATGGTATGCCTCCATCAGAAGTTTCTGCTTTGATACATGCCAGTATTACCGAACACTATTTTAACGGTGCTTATTATCCGTTAGGCGGGGCAGGTGCCATTCCACAAGCGTTTGAAAACGCTCTCATAAATTGTGGTGGGGAGCTGAAACTCAACACGCGGGTTAAAAAGATTCTGGTGATGGACCAACGCGCAGTGGGTGTTCGCCTGGAGGATGGCACCGAACTGTGTGCAAGCTATGTAATTAGTAATGCAGATACGGGTGTTACTTTTGACCAGTTAATCGGCCGTGAAAAACTAAGCCAGAAACTGCAGCACAAACAGGAATCGATCGAATTTTCCACTTCAGCTCTGAGTCTATTTTTCACAACTGATCTGGACCTTCGGGCAGCAGGGCTTGATTCAGGCAACAACTGGTATTATGACAATGCTGATATGGAGACTCTCTACCGGAATGGACTCGAGGATCATGTTCTGCATCTGGAGGCACCGGAGATGTTATTCCTGACCTGTACAACACTTAAGGACCCATCCAAGATGCGCAGAGGATTACACACCTGCGAGGCATTTACTTTTGTCAGTTATCAGCCATTTGCACAGTGGGCTGAATCAAAACACGGCAATCGTCCAGAGGACTACATTGCATTAAAAGAAGATCTTGCCCGGCGAATGATTCACGGACTGGAGAAACGAATCCCCGGTTTAAGCCGACATATTGTTTCGTATGATCTGGGAACCCCCCTCACCAATGTGCATTATATCAACTCTACTGATGGCAACTTATACGGCACGGCTAAAAGTATTAAACAACTGGGGCCACGCGGATTTGGAAACCGGACAGAATTTGATGGTTTACTTCTGTGCGGAGCATCCACTGAGAGTCACGGAGTGGCTGGTGTAACCAATAGTGGGTTGAAAGCAGCAGCCAAGGTGCTTAACTGCAAGTATAACGACCTTCTGACCCAAAATGGACCTGAGTTAAAGATTTATCCTTCCGAAGAGCCGGAAAAATGGCCGATGGAAATCCAGAGACAAATCATTGCGGGTAAAGGAAAGGAGCTATGATATCAGACGGGAGACGGTGTAAATAAAGGCTGGTCGCAGTAAGGTTGCCTTAAAAATGAAATTCAACATAGTATATTATTGTTCATTACCCCTATATATAGCGTGTGGCGGTGGTTAGACCGCCACATTTGCTAGCTGGGGGTAGAGGACTCGAACCCCTACATACTGATCCAGAGTCAGTTGTCCTACCATTAGACGAACCCCCACCGACCGCAAGTTTATCATATTCAGAATTCATTGTACAGGGCATCATTATGATTTTTTGAAAAAATAATCAAACCCTTCTATCGAATTCTTCTCTCTTTATAAATCACTTTCTAGCATCTTAATCGCTTCTTCTAATCTCGAAATGACTATTTCTCTGCCAATAATTTCCATCGTTTCAAAAAGTGGAGGGCTTACCATTCTTCCAGTAACGGCTACGCGCAAAATCCCAAACACCTGCCCGGGTTTATACCCTAATTTTTCTACCAACTCACGCATAGGCGGTTCAGCAGCCTCATGATTGAGTTGGGGTAGTTGTTTGATGACCTGGTAAATTTCCTTAAGAATGTTTAAAGATTCCAACGGTGTCGTATTTTTTGCAACCAGTTCGTTAGTTGTTACTTCCACATCTTTGTCAAAAATAAATCCTGCCAGATCAGGCGCATCATCTAATGTTTGTAGTCGTTCCTGAATAATAGGCGTAATCTTTTCAAGTTTTTTAAAATTTACTTCGATTCCTTTTTCAACGAAGAATGGGTAAATCCTTTTGGTCAGATCAGGTATGCTCAAATTGCGAATGTGCAATCCGTTGAAATGATCAAATTTTGTGAAATTGATCGCTGCCGGGGAAGGATTAAGTTTATCAAGGCTGAATTTTTCAATCAATTCATCCATTAAGAAAAATTCTGTGTGATCGTCATAACTCCATCCCATCAAAGCAATCCAATTCACCACAGCTTCTGGAATGTATCCCAAATCACGCAGATCTTTAATAAAAATAGATTTTCCATCCTTCGCGAGATCCATCGCCTCCCGTTTGCTCATTTTTCCTTTACCCGAAGGCTTCAGAAATACACTCAGGTGCACCCATACAGGTTCTTCCCAACCAAATGCTTTGTGAATCAAACTGTGTAAGGGAAAAGTTGGCAGCCATTCAGATCCTCGTAAAACATGCGTGATTTTCATCAAATGATCATCCACCGGTGCAGCCAGATGATATAAAGCCAATCCATCAGATTTCACAATGATGTAATCATCCAGGGTACTATTATCGACGATGATATCCCCTCGAAGAAGGTCATTCACAATCGTTGTGCCGGTTTTAGGTGTTTTGAATCGGATTACATGACTTTCGCCATTTTGAATTCTTCGGTCAGCTACCTCTAAAGAAATGTTCCGGCATGTTCCGTCATATTTTGCCTGAACTTTGTTGCGAATTTGCTCTTCTCTTACAGCTTGCAATCGTTCTGAAGTGCAAAAACAATTAAACGCATGACCAGATTCAACCAATTGCCGGGCATATTGTTGATAGATTTCTTTGCGTTCCGACTGACGATAAGGTCCAAACTCCCCACCCTTATCGGGTCCTTCATCCCAATCTAATCCCAACCAATGCAATCCATCCAATAATTCCTGTTCAGCACCTTCAACATATCTTTTTTGATCAGTATCCTCAATTCTTAAAATAAATTGGCCACCTGTTTGTTTGGCTAACAAATAATCATATAAAGCAGTGCGGGCACTACCTAAATGCATGTGTCCTGTCGGTGAAGGTGCAAAACGAACTCTTGCTGGTTTCATTGATTCTATCTCCCTTTTTACTCTCTATGCCTATGCGCAGAAACACTTTCCACAAATCCGATTCCCAGTAACAAAGAGGCTAAAGAACTACCTCCATAGCTGATAAATGGTAAAGTTAAACCGGTTACTGGAATAACATTCAAATTAACGCCTATATTAACAGTCATTTGGAAAAAGAGCAATGTGCCCACTCCATAAGCAATTAATTGCCCAAACATATCAGAAGCCTTCTGTCCAACCCTGAAACAGCGGTAAATCACAAATACCAGAACCGACATGATAAATATCGTACCAATAAATCCAAATTCATGCGCCAATGCAGAAAATATAAAATCGGTGTGTCGGACTTTTAAGAATCGCAATTGTACCTGAGATCCCTGTCCGTACCCCATTCCTAATAACCCACCAGATCCAATCGAAATCTTGGCTTGATCCACATTAAAAGTTTCACCATACCGAGCATTCGGATCGGGAAAAAGGAAATTTAATATCCGATTTTGTTGATAATCTTCTAAGAAATTAAATCCGATCAGCCCTAAAACAATCGCAACCCCGGCAAAAATCATTAAATATTTGAAAGGTAAACCTGCATACCACAAAAGTGCAAACCAAATAACAAAAATAACGATTGACATACTTAAATTTGGTTGGATAAAAATCCATAAAACCACAAAGGCAGTGATAAGAAAGCTCTTAAGAATCCAATTTAAATTTTTATCCTGATCCTGTGTCTTATAAAAATAATCAGCCAGGATTACAATCATGATTGTTTTTACCAGCTCTGAAGGCTGAATGAGGATTACACCTGTATCAAACCATCTTGCAGATCCATATACTGCTGTTCCGATGACATAAATTCCCATCAAAATCACAACAGAAAAAATATACATTATCCGTGTCAATGAAGAAAGGTAGCGATAATCAATTAATGAAGTCAGGAACAAAACAACGAAACCACCTATAACAAAAATCACTTGTCTTGAAACAGAAATGGCAATTTCTTCATTTCCTGCAATGGCAGATTGAATCATCGCTATCCCAAATATACACAGGATCAGCACGCCCCCAAACAACAAATAATCAAATTGCTGCCAGAACTCTCGTTTTAACATGTTAAATTACTTCAGTGAATTCTCTCATTTCCTTCGATTAGGATTTGAGGAAATCGGAATATCTGCAATTAATCGATGTTCTTTACCTTCTTGTGTCATATTAATCTTCACCTTATTAGGTTCAATATGTATATATTTAGAAATCACATCGATTAATTCATTTTTTAAGCTTTCCAGTTGACCTGGTGTAATATCGGTGCGGTCATGGATCAACACCAATTTTAATCTTTCTTTGGCAGTGTTAGCGCTTTTCTTCTCTTTTCTAAAAAGTTTTTCGAGGAAATTATCCATTAATCACCTCTGAATTTCATCATTTTTGCTAATTTGTTAATTAATCCATTGTTTGCTTCAATATTCATAAAGGGAATTTCTTCCCCAAGTAATCTTTTCGCAATATTATGAAATGCTTGCCCGGCCTTTGAATTATTCGCAAATGTCACTGGTTGCCCACGATTAGAAGCCACTATCACCGATTCATCTTCAGGGATAATACCTATTAATTTTATTGCTAAAAGCTCCAGAACGTCATCAGTGCTGAGCATATCACCTCTTTTTGTTAGAGTGGGATTTACTCGATTTAAAATGAGTTGTGCAGGTCCTTTTTCTTCTGCTTCAACCAGACCGATGATTCGATCCGCATCCCTTACCGAGGAAACCTCAGGATTCGTCACAACCAGAACTAAGTCTGCTGGTGCCAAAGCATTGCGAAATCCTCGCTCAATTCCTGCAGGAGAATCGATGATGATCCAGTCCATTTCGTCTCTCAATTCGTCACACAACCGGATCATATCACTTGGTGAGACAGCACTTTTATCACGCGTTTGTGCAGCAGGGATCAGAAAAAGTTCAGGTAAGCGTTTATCACGGATCATTGCTTGTCGAATTCTGCATCGCCCTTCAACCACATCAACAATATCATAGACAATTCTGTTTTCCAGCCCTAAAATAACATCTAAATTTCGTAAACCTATATCACCATCGATACAGACCACCTTTTGATTCTCTTGAGCTAAAGCTACTGCTAAATTGGCAGAAGTTGTCGTTTTACCGACACCTCCTTTTCCACTAGAAATCGTAACTACTTTTGCATTCATTAATGTGTTTTACCTCGACTTTGGATTCCATGTTTCTGCAACAACCTGCCCGGCAAAAATTTTTGCCACTTCCGGTTGAGGTTTTCCTTTTCGTTTTGGGGATATGGCAATAATACCGGCTATGCGCAGTTGAGTGGGATTCAAATCCAATGCGCAGACAGTAGCATCCTGATCTCCATCAACACCTGCTTGTACGACTCCCTGACACCTTCCCCATATGATTACACTTCCACCTGCTATAATTTCTCCACCTGGATTTACATCGCCTAAAATGATAATGTGCCCTTTGGAAACAACTTTAGAACCCGAGCGTATTGTTTTCCGAAGAAAGATCGAATCCTCACCTGGTAACGAGGATTCGACTGATTTTATGATCCGTTCTGGTTTTGGAACCGATATTCGGGTCGCTAATCCCAAATCCTGAGCTGTTAATTCAGTTATCGGTGAGTTTGACAATATTGCCCATAAAATAATATTTTTATCGGCCAGGCGATCTCTTAGAATTCCTAAATCGGCTGCATGAAGAATGCGATTGCCGACATCCAATGCTAATTTTGCACCTTGAAAAAATTTTTCTTTTTCCGTAATTTTCTCCATCAGGGAAGCAAATATATTTTGCCAATCCCCTTCCCCCAAGGTGATCATTAAGCCTTCTCGGATGCCTTTAATTTGTATCGGTTCAGGTTGTTTCAATCTGTTCATTCCAGGATAAGGATTCATCAAAGGTTTAATTATAGCATTAAGCCACTTCCTTATTGATTGATATCTAACCCCTGATCAACTGCTTTTAAGGCAAAATATGTTTCCATTACATCCCGAACGACCGGTGCACTTAATACAGCTCCCTCATCCCCATCATAAACAAAGACCACAACCGCTATTTCTGGGTCATCATAAGGCGCATATCCAACGTACCAGGCATGGGCAGGCCAACTACCTGGAAAACAAATATTTTTATCCTGGGCAATGTTGTCACAATATTCAGCAGTTCCTGTTTTTCCTGCAGAAGGAACTGTCTCCCCCTGAAAAATTAAAGTCGAGGTTCCATCCACTACTACTTGCCTGAGTGCTTCCTGTGTCTTTTCAATCACCCAAGGTTCAACAGTCTTTAATTCTCCGGTAGTTCTGAAATTTTCATCGTATACCTGAATAACAGGATCTTTTGTGATATCCCGAACCTGGATTGGCGTGAAGGGTTGTATAACATTCCCTTCTGCATCCAGAACCTCTTTTACCAGTGTAGGCTTCATCATAATGCCATCATTAGCAATTGTTGCAAACGAAACCAAAACTTGAATCGGTGTTGATAATACATAGCCCTGTCCCATCGTTGCTATATAAGTATCGCCTGTAGACCAGTTTTCACCTACGTTAATTCTTTTCCAGGTTGGATCAGGAATTAATCCTTTCATTTCTCCCGGTAATTCAATGCCTGTGATCTCACCATATCCTAAAGCTTTTGAATATTCACCAATTCGCCAAATATTCAATCCAACCGGAACTTCATCCCCATATCCACCCCCAACTTTATAGAAATATACATCACAGGATAAAGCCACTCCACGAATAAAATCGACTGTTCCATGCCCTGCACCAGTATCCTTGTAGGTATAACAAACATAATCTCGCTGTCTTCCCGGATCATTTGGGGAAAATTGTTCCAGAATGGTAATTTTTCCTGGATCAAAAACAGTAGTTTCTGGCCTGACAACATTTTCATTTAAGATCCCAACAGCAGGTGCAAGTTTAAAAACGGAACCTGGGGGATGTTCTGCAGAAATGGCGTGATTGAATAATGGCTTTCTGGGGTCTAACTGCAGCTGATTGTAATAGTAAGCTGGAATGATCCTCGCCAATCGATTATTTTCAAATGTTGGATAGCTAACCAAAGCCAGAATTTCGCCTGTTTTTGGGTTCATCGCAATGACAGCACCAACATTATATTTTTCGACACCTTTGAGAAGATTGTACCTTTGCATATTTGCTAGCAAAGCTGTTTTTGCTGCTGCCTGCAACCTGGTATCAATGGTTAATTTAATATTATTTCCTGGTACAGCTGTAATCGGTACTTCTAGATCACGGATGAGTTGACCAGCACCATCTACTTCAACGACCCTTTTTCCATTCGTGCCTAATAAATTCTCATCCAGATATTGTTCTACTCCCGCATAGCCAACTTTATCCCGATTAGCCACAAAACCCAGATCCTCATAATAATCAACCTGTGAGGCAGGGATCGGGCCGAGAAAACCGATTACCTCTGAAGTCAACTCCCCTGTAGGGTAATCTCGAACAGCCACGATTTCAATATCAACCCCTGGCCAATCACCCTTTTTTTCTCTGATCACCATGGCTGTTTCTGGATCAATATCACACTTCACTTGAACAGGACTGAATGGAGCATTGGTGTCTCCTATATAGACAATTTCCTTTAATCCAAAATCGTTGTAACAGGGAGTAAAGTTCTTAATGGCTTCCTCATCATCGATATTGCCCGTGGTTACTGGAATATCAATCAAAGCGGAAAGTTCTCGATAGATCCGCTGCATATCTCCATTGGGATTATAAGTATCTACATCCGGCAATAATGCGGGTGTGATTACGACATTATACGAGGCGATATTTCTTGCTAGAACATATCCGTTTCGATCATAAATAATTCCCCTTTGAGTAGGTTCACTGATCTCTTGAATGCGATTCTCATTTGCCTGATCCAGATATGCCGCACCCTCAATCACCTGGAGAGAAAATAAACGATATGTATAAAAGGACAGAACAGCCGTCATTACAACAAAAAAAATAATGACTCTCCACTTCTGTACTCGAAATTGATCTAAAATAGATTGATTCATGCTTCCTCCGCTAAGGGATACACCCAGCGATGTAATTCATTGACCAGAAGATACATGGGTATTGAAGCCACCAAATTAATGATCATGCTGGGTAAAATTATAGATTGAAACACTTCTTCTGCAACCATCGAAATTCCGGATAATTGTAAATAGAAACCGAAAATAACGAGATGAAAAAAAGTGAAAACAGTGCTAAAAATTAGCATACTAACGATCGGTAATTGTTGAATATTATTCTTACTCCAAAAAACCACAAAAACAAGGATACTGTAGAGCCCTAGAATGATTATGATCGGTTCTGCTGATATCAGGTAAATAAAGAAGACCGTGATGGTCGAAAAAAAGATAATGTCTATTACTTCTGTCTTTTTTTGAATAATCCAGGCAATGACACCCAACATTAATAGATCTACTTTTCCAGCAAGTATCTGTATGTTGCTGAATATGCCCAGTTGCACCATAGCAATCAATAAAACAAATAATAAAATAAAAATCTTTCTCATATTATTCGGTTTGATCAGGAATTAATGGCGTGATATCCACTGGTCTGAAGTTTTTTATCACCAAAACGGCTTGTAATTGTGAATAGTCAATAATTGGTTGGATAGTAGCAGTTTGGAACAATTCATTTTCGAATTTTCGAACAGTAATTACCTGACCAATAATTATATCCATAGGATAATTTCCACCAAGACCCGAGGTCAGTATGACCTCTCCAGGTTCAAGATTCGCGTCTTGCGGAACCATGTCCAGGGTAATTTCACCTGTGATGGATCCATTAATCTGCGCATTCACTTCTTGCGTCTGAAGTTTAACATTGACAATGGAAGCAGGATCTGTGATTAATTGAACACGAGCTGCGCCAGCTGTAACTGCATCAACTCTTCCAACTAATCCTGATTGGGTTACGACAGGCATACCCTTTCGGATTCCCTCATCACTACCATGGTCTATGATGATGTAATGAAGAAATGGGCTGGGATCCTTTCCGATTACAGCCGCAGCAGCATATTGATATTGGGGTCGGGTTCTGGCATAACCCAACAACTCTTCCAATCCTTGAGATTCTTCTAATTGCTCTTGTAAGATGATTATCTGAGATTGTAAGCGGGCTACTTCATTCTCGAGTTCAATATTCCTTATTCTTAATTCCTCAACGTCCTGTGGTGCATTTAACAATTGATTTACCGCAATATAACGTGAAGAAATCCATTCCTGGGCACCTAGAAAAGGCCTTGTTATTGCCACAAGTACTGGACTCAAATATCCACCTAAAGCCAACAATATTAATCCGCCAGCAATAAACACAACTGTAAAGGATTTTATTGAATTGAAAAATTTTTTCATTCCATTTTGAAGTTATTACATGAAAACTATTCTAGTTATCAATATCAACGAGTAATTTAGAATATTTTTCAAGATCATCAAGCACCATTCCAGCCCCACGAGCAACGCAGGTTAAAGGATCTTCTGCAACCCAAACTCTCAGGTTCAATTCATCCGTTAGTCTTTCTTTTAAACCTAATAACAAAGCACCCCCACCAGCTAAACAGATGCCATTTTCCATCAAATCAGCCACAATTTCTGGTGGAGCTTCATCCAGTGCGTCTTTAATGGTGTCAATAATCACCTGTACAGAAGAACTGATCGCTTCCCGAACTTCTACAGAAGAAATTTCAAGTTCTTC
>JACZIY010000467.1 GCA_014860845.1 Anaerolineaceae bacterium | reverse complement strand
TCACCCGAGGGGATTCGGGCATCCATTTATGAAGGACTTTCCTTTGGCAGTGGTGATTCCGTGATTGGCATTAACCCATCAGACGATAGTTATGCATCGGTGTCGCGCTTATTGGATATGACTTATGATGTCATTAAAACCTGGGAGATTCCCACGCAAAGCTGTGTTCTGGCACATATCACCACGCAGATGCGCTGTATGCAATCCGGTTCACCGGTGGGTTTGGTATTCCAATCGATTTGTGGTTCGCAAGCTGGGAATGAATCCTTCGGTATCTCTGTAGGTATGCTGGATGAAGCCTACCAGATGGCAAAAAAATATTGTTATCCAGCCGGACCAAACTACATGTACTTTGAGACGGGTCAGGGATCAGCCCTTTCCGCCAATGCCCATCACGGTTGGGATCAATTAACCCTGGAAGCGCGCAATTATGGGCTGGCAAAACGCTATGAGCCCTTTCAGGTCAATACAGTCGTTGGTTTTATCGGACCAGAATATCTGTACAATACCGAGCAAATTCACCGTGCTGGTCTTGAAGACCATTTTATGGGAAAACTAACCGGGATCTCCATGGGATGTGATGTTTGTTATACCAATCATGCCAGAACGGATCAAAATAGCGCAGAAAACCTGATGGTATTGTTAACTGCCGCTGGTTGCAACTTCTTTATGGGCGTCCCCATGGCTGATGATTCGATGTTATCATACCAATCCACCTCTTTTCATGATACAGCTGCAGTCCGTAATATTTTTAATCTGCGTCCCGCACCAGAATTTGAAACCTGGATGGAATCCATAGGATTGATGAAAAATGGGAAACTCACCCCAAAAGCCGGTGATCCCACATTTTTCCTATCCCGCTGAGGTGAATGATGGATAAAGACCAGTTGAAGGTATTAGTCGACGCGATTTTGCAGGAAATGGCTCAGGAAAATCTAAAGAAGAAAGCTGAGCAGAGTGATGTAACGGCATCTACTAACCTTTCAAAAGCACCAATAGAAATGACGGAATTACCACCTGATTTCAAACGACCAGAAGAAAATGAAGATTCCACAGTATCTCCATCAAAGGTAATAATCGATTTACCGGATCCAACCACAGATGAGATGCGACAGAAACCAGGTGTGGATCATCCGATCGATTCGGAAGGTTTACCAGCCCTTATTTCCACAACCACTGCCAGGATAGGTGGTGGACGGGCGGGTACACGCTTACGAACCAAGTCTCTTTTGTTATTCCAGAGTGATCTGGCTGTAACCCAGGACACCTTGTATCGGGATGTGAATCCCCAGATTCTGGCGCAATTCAACCTCTTCAGCGTTCAAACCCAAATCACGGAAGGGAAAGAACAGTATCTATTACGTCCTGATCTGGGTCGCCGATTGAGCGAGGAAGCCCGCAAAACCATTCAGGAAAGATGTGTAAAATCCCCCAATATTCAGATTTGTATTGGTGACGGTCTGAGTGCATATGCAATTGAAGTCAATTTACCAAAAATCTTCCCTGTGCTGGAAGCGGGTTGTAAAACGGCTGGATTAACCATGGGAACTCCTTTCTTCATTCAATATTGCCGGGTAGGTGTGATGAATGATATTGGAGATCTGATTCAACCGGATGTATTGATTCTACTGATTGGTGAACGCCCTGGTCTGGGACGAGCGGAGTCTATGAG
>JACZIY010000466.1 GCA_014860845.1 Anaerolineaceae bacterium | reverse complement strand
GATATGCCGCGCTGGAAAATGAGCGACGCTGATCTGGCAGATCTTTTTGCTTTTCTTCAATCTTTGGAATAATGGCTGATATATTCTTAGGTGGACGTGTTCCACTCCCGCAGCAAAATTCTGAACTGGGATTTACAGGATTTTAAATATTTGGATAGCATGGATCTTTTCCATTAGAAAATAACTGGTTTGCGGCATCTCGTGTCAGGATTTACAGGATTCCCCCGGTGCATTGCACTCTTGTAAACAATTTAAACAAAACCTGCAATGAAATATTCGGACTAATTAGTAATGAAATAATAACTAATGCTATACTAATGTCATCAAAAGAATTTTCCAGGGAGGACAATTTTTTTATAAAAACACAATAAAAAGTATTTGATCATTTCATAACAAGGCATTTTTCTGTATAATGAAACTAACAGGTGGTTGAAATCTATTGTCACCTGTTCATCCAGTCGGAAACACTACACAAAATAGAAGTCTCGACGCTCAAATTGATTTCATTGCACCAAGACCGGCTCTAAGCTGGTTTATTTCCTCTTAAAGGCAATAGTACCGACAGAAATTGTTAACCCAATTGATATGGAGTCAATGATGAAAAAGTTGAATGTTATTTTATTATTATTCATAGCAGCAGCTTTATTAGCATCCTGTATTGAGCTTCCAGACGAACCTCAAGAATACTCACCCAGGTGTAAAGAAATATATAACGATTTATTAATAAGTGCTCCTGATTACCCACCAGCTTTCATTGGAGCCTGTGTTTCATATTTACAAACTGAAAAGGCCACAGCCTTCGTCTCTCTATGTGGATATGAACCATTTAGGGAGAGTCTCGAGGATCCTTCCATAACCACTAAAAAAGAATGTATTCAATATATTCTTAACTACGAAGAATAATTTCAGTCATAGGTCAATTCTAAAGCTGCTTTCTCATCACCAAATATCCCAGTTCGCTAATTTCCCGGGGCGTTTTAAAGCCTTGCTTTTAGTAAAGATCAATGGCGGAGTTATTTTCTACCTTCACAACCCGAACTTCTCCAGACGTGTGGTAGATCTGGACAAATTGATCCTGGCTGATCCCCATTACCTTGTTGATCCGACTGTTACGTAGTCTTGTGTCAGCACTTCGATAGCTATACAATGGATTTACTCATCAGATATCTATCTTCTCGGAGGTTCTCATGCGAATAACCCAAACCACCAACGGACTGCGTGTGCACGCCATCGCCGGCACCTATGTCGTCATGCTAGGCTTTGATCTGCTGGAAGAAGATTGCGAGGGTCTGCTCGGTTTCTCGATCCACCGCCAGGACCTGACCGAGAACGAAACCTACTACCTCTCTGCCAGTAAATGCTTCACTGAGACTGATCCGGGTTTCCCATCCGGATCGTCGTACTCCACCCGCGACCACCCGATCCAATCTTTTCAATGGGCGGATTACTCGGTTAAACCGGGTCACGAGTACATTTACACTATCACCGCCAAAAAAGGCACCCCACAAAATCTGACCGACTTCGCCAGTACCAGCGTACCGATTGCCACCGAGATAATTCGTGCGGATGCTCATGATGTCTACTTCAACCGTGGGGTATCCGGATCCCAGGCGTATATTAACCGTTTTGGCGATAACCCACCGGATGACATCCCCAATCGCAAAGCCTACGAGTGGCTCTCGCGCGGCCTGAATGAAGCTCTCGAGGATTTTGTACGATCCTGCGTCCCAGGTGTCGATAGCCTGTGCATTGCTGCTTATGAGTTCTACTATGAGCGCTTTCTGAATGTCATCAAAGAAGCCCTGGATGCGGGTGTGGATGTGAAGTTCGTCTACGATGCCCGTCAGGACAATCCCAAACTGAAGAATATCGCCACTCTGCAGGCGCTGGGACTCGATCTCCCTGGTGTAAGCTTCCAAAGAACTCAGCCCAAATCCTACATCTCACACAACAAATTCATCGTCAAGTTGCATAACGGCACTCCCCAATCGGTCTGGACCGGTGGCACCAACTTTACCGAAGGCGGTATTTACGGGCATTCCAACGTTGCTCATGTGGTTGAGGACCCGTTGATTGCACAGCAGTTCCTCGATTATTGGAACGCCCTGGCTGCGGATCCCACCTCGACCCCGTTGAAAAACAGCGTCGAAGCCCTCACCCCGCTGCCTATTGGGGTCCCAGCGCCGGGGACAACCGCCCTCTTCAGCCCGCGCAAGAGCCTGGATGCACTCAGCTGGTACGCTGACCTTGGTCGCAATGCAACCGACAGCCTGTTCATGACTTTTGCTTTCGGGATGCCTGATGTCTTCAAGGATGTGTACGCAACTGCCCAGGCACCTCTGCGGTTTGCCTTGCTGGAGCAGAAGACACGCTCAATGAAAGCAGGACCAGAAAAGAAAGCCGAAGAAGATAAGATACAACTGCTACGCAATATGCCGGAGAATGTCTTTGCAGTAGGGGATTTCATTCGTAATAACGAAGTCGATGGCTGGCTCCAGGAACGCCTGAGTGGATTGAACTCACATGTGCGCTACGTCCACAACAAGTTCATGCTGGTCGACCCGCTGGGGGATGATCCGATCGTGATCTGTGGGTCTGCTAACTTCAGCGAAGCGTCTACCATTCGTAATGATGAGAATATGCTCGTCTTGCGTGGCAACACGCGTGTGGCCGATATCTACCTGGGTGAGTTCATGCGCCTGTACAGCCACTTCGCCTTCCGTGAATCCCTGCAGTGGCGCAAGCCTGATGATCCCCCCAAGCCATTGCGCACCGACGACTGGTGGCGGGATTACTTTGGCAATACACCACGATCACGCCGGAGGGTGTGTTTTGCGCGGTCGGGGGATGACTGTTAGTTCAGGTTTGTCGCGTTTGGGGTTCAATTCTTCTTTGCCCAATATCGTTAGTTTCGCCACTTATCCTATGAATCAATCCACAGGATAGGTATTCATAGGATACCCATCTTCAAATCCTTTGAAAAGGATTGAATCAGGCCAGGAGATTAGTATTCATGGGATTCTTCAACCTGTTTGAACAGGTTTGGATTCTGTCTATCCGTGGATTTGAATCCACGGAGTGATGAAACCAACGTCGAAGTCCTTACCCCACCACGACTCTGGTAGACCTGGCTAAGGCCTGTTCCATCCGCTGGATTTCCTCAGGTGTTTTAATACTATTGAAGTCTTTGGTGTGATTTTCAAGCACGTGTTGCAGTGCCTTCTGAGTCACTTCTTCTTCTGTAATGCCGGTAACCATAAATGGGCAAATCAAGCCCATACTTTTGCATGCATATTTATATAACATCTTTTCCTCATTAGGGTATTTCCATCATCCGTTGTCTCGTAGCCTGGAAATACGCAAATGGCAGAACGAGAGGATTAATTAATTGTTGAATTGAATTCATTCTACTCTGGAATGGGGAGAAAGACAATCATTTTAGGTTCGCTGCACTTGGGGATCGTCATGAAACATCCGAATGGAACAACACATCCGTTGATCATTAGTCCAAAAGTGCGTTGCACCTGAGTTTGGTCAAGCAGTTAAGCATAGTTGAAATCCACTTCTGAATAATTTTTTACTCCAAATCTCATTTCCATTCAACAAAGCCTCCCCATCCCCAATTGCGTTGCACCATAAGCCACCATCATAGTCCATCCTGTAAATCCTGTCATCAAATCCGAACGTCCATCAATCCTTACCAGCGAAATCACCTTGCCAACCAGACTTCGAAAAATCCTGTAAATCCCTGTTCAGACTTTTATTAAGCCTTCAGCCTAACAATTACAAAGTGCAATGCAATGATTAATACAAAAGTTCCTGAGATCATGTTCTCAAGAACTTTACTATTAAAAAAATAAGCTACCGGCTACCAGCTACCCGCTACCCGCTATTTTTTTCCTTTCCAAACAACCTGCCAGGCTGCCAGGGCGTACCGAGGGCGGGCAGGATCCAGCGATCCAGGCCAATCCAACCAGCGGTTTTCCAGGCCAGGATCAGCAGAATGGAGATGGTGAACAGTACCGGATTGGTGCTGGCGGTTCCAGCCATCATAAAGTTCCAATTCAAGAAGCCACCAAAGAAAGCTGCGATACCGGTGAATATACCCAGGATCAGTGCGACACCGATCAGGATCTCACCGGCGACGACCAGTTTGGCGAACCAGGTGTAAGAACCGCTATCCAGCATCGTCTGCAGGAAGGTACGGTACCAATCGAAGGAAATGGCTGGACGGGCAGGTGCATCGGGGATCAATACAGCGCGTTCCCAGAAACCTTTCAATGCTTCGCCATTCTGTACCCAGGCGGGATTGGATATCTTACCCAGTCCTGAGTTTAACCAGGTGTAACCAAGATACAGACGCGCAACCAGCCATAACCATGACCAGCGCGTGCTGTTCAAGAGGGTATTGGCAATCGGCGGATCTGAAAATCGTACAGGGTTTTTTACTTGTGTTTGTGTTGCCATGTTCTACTCCTTAGTAAAATTATACTTATAAGATATATAAGATAATAATACTCTGTTTTATATCAGAATAGTGATATTTGTCACAAGTTTGAACGCTTTTATCAACGTTTAATACTGCGATATTTGATTGGTTGCGGGGTGTCTGCTGCCATTCCCAAACGCCTGCGGCGATCTGCATCGTAGTCCGACCAGTTGCCATCATAGAAGACGACCTGGCTATCCCCTTCAAAAGCGAGGATGTGCGTCACTATACGGTCAAGGAACCAGCGGTCATGCGAGACAACAACGGCGCATCCAGCAAAGGATTCCAGAGCTTCCTCCAGTGCACGCAGAGTATTCACATCCAGATCATTGGTCGGCTCATCTAACAGAATGACATTCGCTCCGAGTTTGAGCACTTTCGCCAGGTGCACGCGATTTCGCTCGCCACCTGATAGCATATTGATCTGTTTCTGTTGATCGGATCCGGTGAAGTTAAAGGATGCCACATAAGCGCGTGAATTGATCTTGCGGGTTCCCAATGTAAGCGTATCCATGCCTTCACTGATCTCCTGCCAGATGTTATTTTCACCGTTCAGGGTATCACGGCTCTGGTCAACATAGGCCAGGTCGACCGTTTCACCAATGCGGATCGATCCGCTATCGGGTTCTTCCTGACCGGTGATCATGCGTAGCAACGTGGTCTTGCCAGCACCGTTCGGACCAATCACACCCACAATGCTACCGGGTGGGATGGCGGCTGTAGAGTTATCGATCAACAATCGTTCACCATAGGCCTTGTTGAGATTTTTGAACTCAAAAACCACATTGCCCAGGCG
>JACZIY010000465.1 GCA_014860845.1 Anaerolineaceae bacterium | reverse complement strand
ATTATAAACTGTTCGGATAGTTAATCCTAAGCTCTGTAAAAAGGTGAAGTTAATCTCCCAGACAAATTAGGAAAATCTACTTTTCCAATCAGGTTATAGGGATGAAAGGGAATCACAAAAATCCGCCAGCAAAGAAAAGGTTTGCCAATGGTGGAGTAATTCATTGTTTTCCTTCTTGGAGAATTATTAAATATCATAAGAAAGGATTGAATTTTTTTTCATACCCCACTGTTGTTTCTGGACCGTGTCCGGATAATAACCTGGTTTCGTCCGGCAAGGTCATAATTTCTTGATCAATACTTCTTAATAATAGTAAATGATTTCCACCAGGTAGGTCTGTTCTACCAACACTCATGCGAAATATAAGATCACCACAAAAAACGATATTTTCCTTAGCGATATGATAGATAATATGTCCCGGCGTATGACCAGGGGTGTATCTGGTTTTAACTTTTAGTTCACCTAATTGGATTGAATCGAAATTTCCAAGAAGATGGGTGGGCGTGTACTTGTTTTCAAATGGAAATCCAAAAAGCTTTGCTCCACCTTGATCGTTCCATAAAGGGAGGTCATCTTTATGCAAATAAATTTCAGGAGATTGCGATAATTCCGGAATTATTTCGTTAATCCCGCTGATATGATCAAAATGGGCATGTGTAAACCAGATTTGTGAAATTTCGTAATTATTTTTCTCAGCTTCAACAAGAATTCGTTTACTGTCAAAAGAAGGGTCAACAATCGCTGCTTTTTTGGAAGGTAAATCGACTATGAGATATGAATTGTTTTCGATCGGTCCAAGGACGAATGGGATAATTTTTATAGCCAATTAGAATCCTTCCTTTTAAATCGTGATAATTGTACAAAATTGATTAACCCAACCAGAACCAGCCCGATTGCTGACACCCAAAATATGTTCTGAGGATTTTGATTATAAACAATTCCGCAAAGAGGAGGTGCAAGGATTATTGCAAGTCCATTGGCGGTCTCGATAATTCCATAAGCCAATCCAGTTTCACGAGAGTGAATAAATTCACGACTATAAGCAAGTAGCATACTTCGCGCTAATCGATAACCACCAAAGGAGAAATATGCCAAACCATACCAAACAAATTCTTTACCTGTAAGCAATAAAATAGGAAATAAGATTGTAAAAGGGAAACTTAATATAAACCCAATTTTTGATGATAAATGTCCCAGGGTCAAGGCAAAAACTACATTACCGATGCTTCCGATCGTGCCTAAATAACCAATTTGTTGCAAATTGATTGATTTGAAATCAAGAAGATATACAGATGTGAAATTTTGTGTAAAGACCATAAAAAATAAACCGATAAAACCTAAGAATGCAATTTTCATGAATGCAGAATTTCTTAATATGTTTTTTCGATGACCTAAATCATGGTGGAATTCAATTTTTGGTTTTTCAATCAATAAAATTAAACCGGTTGAGACAACGAATAGGGCAGCTGCAATATAATACAAAATTTGAAGGTCAAATTGTTGCCCAAAATACCCTCCGATCGTTGGACCGATGACTGCTCCCAGATGGAAAGCTGCCGAGGTGAAAGTTAAGGATCTTTCTGCAGTCCAAACTCCCCTCATAGAGGTTATATATGCATTCATCGGAGCTAATACCGATCCGGTTAAGCCATAAAGCAATAACGCAATAATAAATAAATTTAAAGACCCTGCAAAAGCCATCAGCCAGGCAGAAATCATCCCTAAAATCCATGAAATCCACATGAGCGGTCTTGGTCCAAATCGATCAGAGAAATAACCTGAGGGAATTTGTGAGATTGTTGTCATGAATCCCATTCCTCCCAAAATGATCCCAATGGCGATTGGATCAGCTCCTAATTGAAGCAGATAAATCGGTTGAAAAAGTAAAAACATCCCTTCACCGACGCCCCACATAAATAATGAAATTGACACTAATTTGAGGTTTCGGTTCATGGTAGCTTATGTTATTGATTTGAAATGAATTCGAATATTTCTTCAAATACTTGAAAACAATCAGGTTCTCTAATGACAACGTGCCCACTATTATTAACAATCAAAGTTCTTTTATTAGCTGATCCATTTTTTTCAACAATTTTTTGCAAATGGAAAGCAGGTACGCTTTTATCCTGAGTGGAATGAATATGAAAACTGGGCAATCTTAATTTAGGCAAGGATATCTGTAGGTGAGCAAACATATCAAGTAATTCCGCAACTGATCGGGTAGGTTGGTAAGGATAATCGACGTGGTCTTTTTCTGCATCCAGGTTGTGCCAATCTCCTGGACCTTTCTCCACTTTTGGCATCATGAGTGCGAATTGTCGAATAAATCTTAATCGCCAATCTTTTTGAGGAATTTCATAAGGTGTAGAAATGGTAATTAATCCATCAAATTTTAAATATGATGCTGTTACACAGGCTAATATTCCACCCATTGAGAGACCGATGATGAATAATTTTTCCACATTTGGGCGGATGATATGATAAGCATCCTCAACACTTGCGACCCAATCCTGCCAGTTGCTTCTTTGCATATCCCCAGGCTCGGTAGCATGACCAGCTAATCTGGGAGCAATAACAGTTACAGATTTTTCATTTAAAAATTCACCTAACCAACGCATCTCTTTAGGTGTACCGGTGAACCCGTGTACCAAAATACAACCAATTTTATTTCCAGGAAAATAAAAAGGTTCTGCTGTTGGAATTAATCGTGGGAAAATGGACATTCGATTACCTGATTGTTCGTAATTCTCTGGGCATGTCAGTTAGTGATTCAGAACCAATTTCAGTGATCACCACATCATCTTCAATTCTCACACCACCTTTTCCAGATAGATAAATTCCTGGTTCAACCGTAAAAACCATTCCAGGTTCAAGAACAATTGAATTCTCTGAATAAATGTACGGAGTTTCATGCCCTTCCATTCCAAGTCCGTGACCGGTTCGGTGAAAAAAGAATTCACCATATCCTGATTGGGAAATTACCTCCCGTGTGGCATCATCAATTGACCCAGCTGTAACTCCTGGCTTTGATGTAAGAACTCCTTTTCGATTAGCTCTTTTGACAATTTCCGCAATTTCATGGAAGTTTGGATCCACGGTACCTACTGCAAAAGTTCTGGTAATGTCGGATGCGTACCCTTCACAACTTGCACCCCAATCAAACAACAACAGTTCTCCTGGTTGGATAATATGGTCTGAAGGAGTGGCATGAGGATCGGCACTATTAACCCCAGATGCAACGATAGGTTGAAAAGGTAATTCTCCAGATCCATTCTTTAGTAAATTGATGGTTAACAATGATGCCAATTCTTTTTCAGATTTTCCAATTACAGGCTCTTTTAAAGTGTCCAAAAGAGCGCTTTGGGCAATTTGAGCAGCTTTTTTCATATGGTGAATTTCTGATTGATCTTTGATGACTCGAAAATTTGCAAAAACATCATCAGCTGAGATAATTTCAGATTCCGGTAATGAGGTTTTTAGAAAATTAAATTCCAAAAAGCGCAAACGAGTTGATTCGACGCCAACCATAGATTGACCCAATTTAAGATATTCAACTGCTAATTTAAAAACGTCTTTCCATGTGGCTGGGTTGTCCCCATATGTGAAAAGTTGTTCCTCGGAGAATGATCTTTCAGCTCTAGTGGATTCTAATTTTGGAAGTACAAAAGCGATTTTTCCATCATTTTTAATTAATAAAACTGTTGGTCGTTCCATGAGATGAAAATCCAGATTGGTTAAATATCTCATGCTGTTTCCGGGATTTAATGCGATTGCATCTAAATTTTGAGATACCATCAAGTCAATTAATTTCTTTAATCTTAGTGAATGCATTCACCCTCCAATTCTCATTGAAATTCATTATATATCAGCATCGCTTGCAGAATATTTTTTTTGTCCTGTTAAGATATTGAGAAACTAATAATTTGTTGAAATATCTATTAGCCCTCGTTCGCGGGCAGAGTGATTACATTTATTAAATAGGAAGATTGCTATCAAACCAGCGATCAAAGACGTAAGAAGTAATACAAGAATCAAATCTAGATTTGACATTGATGTGAATGTTGGAAAGGCTTTTGCAATATTTCCAACCATAGATCTTCTCAATAATTCCAGCCAATAAGTGATTGGCAAGGCATAGCCTATTGGTCTGATCCAAACGGGCAAAACTTCCAGTGGAAAAATTGCTCCAGTAAAAAGAAACAATCCACTGGCTACGACATCTCCAATGTAATAGGAATGGCGAGCTGTGATGAGCGTAATACCAGCTAATAAAAGACCTAAAAGAGCCAACATAAGAATGCCAAGTATGAGGGATACAACAAACAATGGCCAGTTCACCTGTTGGAAATCGAAAGGAACTTTTAAAAATAAGAATCCGGCAAGTAAGGTGATCAAAACAGCAAAAGATCCGGTTATGAATTTAGCAACACCTCGACCAAAAAGGTATAAAGGAATATTTACTGGTGCAATATATATATATTTCAAGGTCCGGTAATGTTCCCGGTCATCTATGATGGTCCATGAAATTCCTGAAAGAACAGCAGGCACATACTGATAAAAAGCATTTCCTAAATATAAGTATGCAAACATTGGATTGTTAAAATTTTGATCTGTCACAATTGAATACATTAAAACCAAAATCCCTGCGCTTGCTAAAGGTTTAATGATCGAATAGGTTGCAAACAAAAAAGGATCGGTCCAATTCGATTCAATTTTCCAGCCTAACCATGATGCTGATAAAAATGAACGGAGAGACATTGAATTCTTCATGAGTTATCTCCTGTTCTCAGTTAATCGGCCTTCACGCATAGCTAGTTTTTCAATATGCGCCAGAAGAAATTTTGCTGCTGTTACATATATGATCGATAGAGCTATCAGAGAAATGATTTCAATTTTTACACTGAGAAATCCCAAACTAGGACCAGATTTAAAAATTAATTGACGTATTGCATCCAACCCCAATGTGAGTGGGATAAGGGAACCAAATGCTGATCCCCAAAAACCAAGATTTTTTACTGGAAAATACATCCCTGAAATTAAATAAACCGGCTCGGTTGCCAGATTTGAGATATGCCAGGCTTCCCGACTCAATAACAAAAAGATGGATGCACTCATCATTCCTAATCCATATAAAGCGATCATGCTTAGAGAAAAAATCGCGATTAATTGCCAGAAGCTGATTAAATAATATGAGACATTAAATATCAAACTTCCAAAAATCATGATGGCGGTCGCTCGTAATAATGTGGCAAACAATCCACCTAACGCCATACCCAGGAGGACAGCCATCATAGATGCTGGTGAAATGATATATAACGCTAAATTCCCCTGCTCTTTTTCCCAATACAACTGGCTGGACATACTCCATAAAATATTCATCCAGAACGCAGTCATCGCACCACCAACAACAACGAATCCGACGTAATCCTCTGGTGCACCAATAGCGCGATAAACGAAAACATAAGCAGAGACACTTAATAACGGTACAAAAATATCAAAGAAAATCCAGGACCTTTCACGTTGCATTCCTACAACCCGGGGATAAGATCTACCAAAAACCGTCATTAAAAATAATTTCAATCCTGAATGTTTTACCGAAATTGGTTCTACCAATGACATACTAAACCTCTTCAATTTTCTGGCCAACTAGTTTGATGAAGACATCTTCCAGCGAAGGTTCCCTTTTTTCTAATCGAAGAATTCTCAAGGATTGACGACTTGTTTCAGCAATAATTTCAGATAGGACGGAATCATCATCAAGAATAATATCGAGGGTTGTATAATCCGGTTTCAGTGTCAGGGCACAATTTTTTACACCAGCAATATTCTTGAAATTATCAATATCCAAACCAGATGGAGCGTGTAAATTGATATTAAAAATTGCTTCTTTCTGAAGTGTTCTCTTAAGATTTGATGGCGTGTCACAAGCCAGAACTTTTCCCTGATTAATGATAGCAACTCGATCGCATAACTCATCTGCCTCAACCATGTAGTGGGTCGTCAGTAATAAGGTGCGTTCACCGTTGTCCCCCATCCAACTTTTGATAAATTTGCGCACATCACGGGATGCCCCAACATCCAAACCAAGGGTTGGTTCATCTAGAAATAAAACCTGGGGATCTGTCAGGAAGCCACGAATAATATTCATCTTCTGTCGCAATCCTGTGGATAAATCAGAAGATTTTGTATTGAGTCGATCAGAAATTCCGACAATTTCTGAAAGTTTCTTAATCCTATCGTTCGCAACTTTACTATCGATTCCATAAAATTGAGCGAACATCCACAAGTTTTCTCGCACTGTTAATAAACCATATCCAGATGTTTCTCCACCAGAGACCATGTTAATTCGTTTTCGAACTTCATCAGGCGATTTTTCAACATCGAACCCAGCTACTGTTGCAATCCCTGTGGTGGGTGATAGTAATGTGGTTAGAATTTTGATCAAAGTGGTCTTTCCAGCCCCATTTGGTCCTAATAATCCAAATAATTCACCTTTTTTAATGTTCAAATCAACATTTTCCAAAGCTAATAATTCTTTGAATTTTTCTTTACGGTTATTTCGGATTTTATAGATACGACCCAAATTTTTTGTTTCGATTGCGACAGAATTTTCCATGATGGATCCTTTATGTCTCTATGTTTTGTTCTTTTATTGATGGAAATACATTCTAATTTAATGATTGGTGATTATATCGCAATATATTAAATCCCTTAATAATGAGATTGCTTACCTTAATATCCAATTCTTAATCTCTTGACACAGGTGTTTCTTCAGAGTAGAATTTCACTCACCCTGAAAGAGGGCCTGTAGCGCAGTTGGGAGCGCGCTTCAATCGCACTGAAGAGGCCGAGGGTTCGAATCCCTCCAGGTCCACTTAGGTGCTTCCTCTTGAAATTCGGATCAGGTTAACAATTGACAATATGGGCCCATAGCGCAGTTGGGAGCGCGTCTCAATGGCATTGAGAAGGCCGAGGGTTCGAATCCCTCTGGGTCCACTTGAAATTTTTCTATACCAGACACCAAAGATGATATTATTATCCAAGGTGTTTTTTATTTTCAACTAATTATTTCTCGCTAAATTTTCAGATTAAATCTTGAGGAGTTTCTTATGCGTTTCGAAGAATGCAATTGGATGGATATTGAAAATTACCTGAAGAAGGATGATCGAGTTATTTTAGTCGTTGGTGCTTGTGAACAGCATGCTTATTTGAGTCTCTTGACGGATACCAGAATCCCATTAGCTTTGGCAGATGCAGTTTCAACAGAAACTGGAGTTATTATCGCCCCTGTAATTAATTTTGGAATTTCACCTTATTTCTTAAGCTATACAGGAACCATTAGTTTGCGAACAAGCACGTTAATGGATGTCGTTCAAGATGTACTTGGTAGTCTGTATCATCATGGATTCAAAAAAATATTAATTTTGAACGGACATGGTGGAAATGATCCCGTAAGGGGAAGATTAAATGAAATACTAAATCAATATTCAGATCTACGGGTTATCTGGTATTCGTGGTGGCAATCTCACAGTGTTGAAAAAATCGCAATCGAAAATGACATTAAACCAGCGCATGCAAATTGGTTAGAAGCTTTTCCATTTACCAGGGTTGGAGTGTTACCAGAAAATGCGAAAACTCCTCCACATTATCAAGGATTATTAAGTGCTGAAGATACAAAAAGGGTTTTTCAGGATGGTTCTTTTGGCGGTCCTTATGAAGTGGATAATACAATTA
>JACZIY010000464.1 GCA_014860845.1 Anaerolineaceae bacterium | reverse complement strand
GCAAATTTAGCTGGAATGGCAGGTATTTTCTTAAAAGCTGCAGTTGTATCGTTCGATCACCTGGTTGAAACGATTACAATTTTTGAAAGAATTATTCGAATCAGTATGTTTGCCACTGGATCAAAAGATTTGATCTCATTTTCTACAGGAAAAATCATCAAATCAGGTGACTACGCATGAATCTAGCAGATTATTCTCAAATGATGTTTCCAGATATTGAAGACGGGCTGAAGTCAACGATTCGTCTTGATATTCCTGGTTCATTTCCTGGTTTGAAAGAGATGATGAATTATCACTTTGGTTGGCTGGATAATGATCATTCTCAAAAACCCCAGGGAAAACAGATACGACCCATTCTTCTTTTACTTAGTAATTTGATTTGTGGCGGGGATTGGAAAAAAGCTCTTCCTGCGGCAATCTCAATAGAACTTATTCATAATTTCTCATTAATTCATGATGATATTGAAGATCAATCCGACCTGAGAAGAGGAAGAGAGACATTATGGAAAATTTATGGCATTCCTCAGGCGATAAATACGGGTGACGCGATGTTTTCTCTGGCTCAAATCAACATGCTTAAACTGGGAAACAATATTAATAAACAAATCGGGTTTGATGCCCTACAAAAGTTGAACGAAACCTGTTTAATCTTAACTGGGGGGCAGAATCTTGATATTTCTTTTGAGAGAGAAACCAAGGTGTCTCTAGATCGTTATTTTGTCATGATTGGGGGAAAGACTGCTGCATTATTATCTGCTTCAGCAGAAATTGGTGCAATATCAGCGTCAACATCTGAATCCAACCGAAAAGCATTGCGAAATTATGGTGAAGCTTTAGGTTTAGCTTTTCAAGCCTGGGATGACTGGCTTGGGATTTGGGGAAAAGAGGAACAAACCGGTAAATCTACTTCTTCAGATCTCATAACTGGTAAAAAATCCTTACCAATTTTATTTGCTCTCGATAAAGATGTAGATTTTTCACGAACTTACCAGTCTGAAGGGGTGACTCAGGAGAATTTTCATAAATTAATCTCATTGTTAGAAAATGATGGTGCCAAGGAATTCACAGAACACATTGCGAAACAATATACAGATGTTGCTAGAAAATCATTGGAAGAGATAAACGTTGTTGATCAAAATGCTTTTCAATCATTATTAGAATTAACCGATATGTTAATTAAAAGAAATAACTAAGAATTGAAATTGATATTTGTTGTTTCATCATTCATCTTTTTAGCTTTTGCATTAACAAAAATAAGCACAACCATTACAAGCCAGGAAGTTATTTGAATTAAATTAACTTTTGATATCTGGTTATTGGGATTCCCATTAAAAAAGTCCAAAAAAACTACCAAAATCGCCACATAAAAAACGGTTCTAATAAATAATTGACCCGGGACTAATTTCTTTTTGGATATATCAATATTGATTGCAATGATAGCGAGTAATCCAATTATGTAATAAATTTGTAGTGGATGACGTGTGGTTCCCCAAAGGTGGATTGACCAGGCTAGTGAAGATGGCTTTCCGAAAAAATTGCCTGAAGCAAGCAAAGAGGAAAATAAGAAGATAAGAAAGATTAATAATGGCAAGGAAATGGAATCAAGAATTCTTTGAATCGGTATTTTTTTCTTTTGAATAAAAATCAAAGCAACTAAAAGGGAAAGAATTAATCCAGATGGAAAATCAAATAAAGAGGGACTGATTGAAAAAACCGATAAAAGGTTTTCTAAAAATAATGAAGGAAATTGAAGTACGTACGATAATCTGCCAATAATAATTGTCGATATCAGATATAAGAAAATTAAATTTGACATTTCATTTGCGTTTAACGAATATTTTTTAGATTGTTTTTCAACTATTAAAATTGAGATATAAATACCAATTATGATTAATAAACCAGGGGTTTGAATGGCTAACGGGCCAATATTTAAAATCGGAAACATTATTTTTGTAATTCCTTAATTTTGGACTCAATTAACGTTTCAGATATCGGTCCACCGATGACAACCTCAGATATTTTTCCAGTTATATCGATGAAGAAAGTAGAAGGTAAAGCCTGAACCTGATATTGTTTGGAAACAGAACCTTCCAAATCCAAAAGGATTGGAAAAGTAAGATTATTTTCACTTACAAAATCTAGAACATCCGAATAATTATCCTGAGAAGTATTGTTGACTGCCAATATAATCAAACCATCCTCTTTATATTTATCATAGATTTTTTGCATGGCTGGCATTTCGTATTGGCACGGTTTACACCAGCTTGCCCATACATTAACAATTATCATGTTTCCTTTTAAATTGGACAATTGGTATTGGATGCCGTTCAAATCATTCAATACGAAGTCAGGAGCAATAAAACCCTTTTGGGGGGCTGAGTAAACCGTATCTGAGTTTTCTTGATTGATCGTAATTGTAAAATATATCCATATTGAGGCTACGATAATTAGAACAAGGGAGAAAAAATTGTTTTTATAGAAGGTAGATTTCATTGCATAAATCATAATCTGATATCTGTAGATGTCAAATTCTATCGTTTTACTGAAATGCTTTACTTTCCAAAATTGAATTCCATTTCTTATTTTCAGAAAAAAATAAATGTCATTTTGGACAGAGGTTATAATAAAGTCTGGGAAATAAATAAAATTATTGAAGGAATTCAGTATGAAAATAAATTCAGAACTTGAACAACAAGCGATTAAAACTATTCGTTTTCTCTCTGCCGATGGTGTACAAACTGCAAATTCTGGTCACCCAGGATTGCCAATGGGAACCGCGACGATGGCTTTTACGATCTGGACAAAACACTTAAAACATAATCCTAAGAATCCAAATTGGATTGATCGTGACAGATTTGTATTATCTGGTGGACATGGTTCGATGCTTTTATATTCACTTCTGTATCTCACTGGATATGAATTACCTCTGGATCAGTTAAAAAATTTCCGTCAGCTGGGTAGCATAACACCAGGACATCCCGAAGTTGGTGTCACACCAGGTGTGGAGACGACCACGGGACCGTTGGGTCAGGGATTTGCAAATGGAGTTGGTTTTGGGATTGCGGAAGCTCATTTAGCTGCCAAATACAATTTACCTGGGTTTGAGAAACTTGTGGACCATTATGTTTATGCTATTGTCACGGATGGTGATTTGATGGAGGGAGTAGCTTCGGAAGCTGCTTCCCTTGCCGGACATTTGAAATTAGGTAAATTAATCTATCTTTATGATGATAACCGCATCACTATCGATGGATCTACGGAGCTGGCGTTTACGGAAGATAGAGCCATGCGGTTTAAAGCTTACGGTTGGCATGTAATTCAAGTGGATGATGGAAATGATGTCGAAAAAATTGATCAGGCAATTATCGATGCTAAAAATGATGATCGACCATCATTGATTATTTGCCGGACAATCATTGGTTATGGTTTGCCAACCATGGAAAATACTGCCGATGCTCATGGAAAACCACCTGGAGAATCTGAGTTGAAGGGAGCAAAGGAAAATGCTGGTTGGCCAGTTGAACCAAAATTCTTTGTTCCGGATGAGGTCCTGCAATTCTATCGAAAAGCAATTGTAATAGGAGAAGAGCAGGAAGCGGTTTGGAATGAAATTGCAGAAAAATACAACAAAGAAAATCCATCAAAAACGAGTGAATTCCTTCGAAGAATGTCAGGATTATTACCGGAACATTGGCAGGAAGATATTCCAGTTTTCAATGCAGATCCGAAAGGAATGGGATCCAGGGTAGCTTCCGGTAAAGTGATCAATGCCCTGGCAAGCAAATTACCCGAATTGGTGGGTGGTTCTGCTGATTTGACGCCTTCTAATAATACCTGGATCGACGGAGACTCTGATTTTCAATCTGATAATCCTGGGGGAAGATACTTGCGCTTCGGTGTGCGTGAGCATGCAATGGGTGCCATATTAAATGGAATAGCCTTACATAAAGGTTTTATCCCCTATGGAGCATCGTTCCTTGTGTTTTCAGATTATGCAAGACCTGCTATTCGATTATCTGCATTATCACATATCCCAGTTAAATGGATTTTCACTCATGATTCAATCGGTGTGGGAGAAGATGGCCCAACACATCAACCTGTTGAACATCTTGCTTCCTTACGAGCTATACCCGGGCTGGTTGATATCCGACCTGCGGACGCCAACGAGGTGGCTGTTGCCTGGAAAGTCGCGATTCAGACCAATGACAAACCGATTCTTTTGGCTTTATCAAGACAAAACCTACCTACTTTGGACCGGCAGTATTTTAATTCTGCTGAGGGACTCACAAAAGGAGCCTATGTTCTGAAAGATTATGGGTCGGAAAAACCTGATTTGATATTAATTGCATCCGGGTCTGAAATTGCCCTTGTTGTGAAAGCTGCTGAAGTATTGGTCGAGAAAGGCTTCAATGTACGAGTTGTCTCCATGCCGAGTTGGTATTTGTTTGAACAGCAGGATCAAACCTACAAAGATAGCGTACTATTGCCGGATGTGAGAAAAAGGATTTCCGTTGAAGCTGGTTCTGGTTTTGGATGGGAGAAGTGGGTTGGCGATTCAGGAAAAATAATCGGTTTGAATCGATTTGGAGAATCCGGAAAATTTGAAGAGATTTATCCCCACCTTGGATTTTCTGTTGAAAATATCATAGAAAGTGCTATAGAAATAACTGAATAAGGAGATATTATGCGCATAGCAATAGCATGTGATCATGGTGGATTCCCGTTAAAATTTACGGTTATTGAAGCAATAACTTTGCTTGGTCACGAAGTTGTGGATTATGGGACAGATAATGGTGAAATGAGTGTTGATTTTCCAGATTACGTTTATAAAGTTTGTGACGCAATTCAACGCAGGGTGGCTGATCGTGGAATAATCATCTGTGGTTCAGGTGTTGGTGCATGTGTAGCTGCCAACAAAATGAAAGGAATTATCGCGGGTTTGTGCCATGACCATTATTCAGCCCATCAAGGTGTAGAACATGATCATATGAACATTCTCTGTATGGGTGCCCGTGTGATTGGTCCTGCTATTGCTGATGAACTTACAAAAGCTTTTTTATCAGCAAATGAGGATTATGATGAAAGATTTGTCCGACGTATGGAAAAAGTAAAAAAACTTGAAGAATTTGGTCATTTATAGAAAGTGAGATCTTTATGAATGAAATAGATAAGTTGCATCAATTAGGCCAATCGATTTGGTATGACAATATCGAAAGAAGATTGTTAAAAAATGGAGAAATGGAAAGAATGATCACAGCTCGAGAAATTCGTGGCGTGACATCCAATCCTTCTATTTTCCAAAATGCGATTGCCAAATCAACTGATTATGATTCAGCCTTACAACCTATGGCATGGGCTGATTGGAATCCTGAGGATATTTTTTTTCAACTCGCGATAGAAGATATTCAGGATACAGCTGATCTATTTCTCCCTTTATATAAAGAAACCAATGGCGGCGATGGTTATGTCAGTCTGGAAGTGAACCCAAAACTTGCTTATGACACCGCAGGAACACTCTCTCAGGTAAAAGAATTATGGAATAGGGTAAATCGAAAAAATTTAATGATAAAAATCCCTGCCACGATAGAAGGTTTACCTGCTATTCGCCGGGCCATTGCCGCAGGAATTAATATTAATATCACATTGATTTTTTCCGTTTCCAGATATGAAGATGTCATAGAAGCTTACTTATCAGGTTTGGAGGATCGGTTAAAAAATAACCTTCCCATCAATCATATTGCATCTGTAGCTTCTTTCTTTGTTTCAAGAGTTGATACAAAAGTTGATTCAAAATTGCAATCACTGCTAAACGATAACAAGATAAACCATCAAGAATTTCTAGAATTAAGAGGGAAAGCTGCAATTGCTAATTCAAGATTGGCATATGTATTGTTTGAAAAGGTTTTTTCTTCGGAACGATTTAATGATTTGGAACAAAAAGGAGCAAGAATTCAACGACCTTTGTGGGCATCTACATCTACAAAGAATCCTGAATTTCATGATGTGATTTATGTTGAAGAATTAATAGGTGAAAACACCGTTAATACCATGCCACCACAGACGTTGGATGCATTCAGAGATCATGGAAAAGCAGAAATAAAAATCAGGAATAATATCGATGAAGCAAACGATTTGTTTTCTTCATTGAGCAGAATCGGAATTGGAATCGATTCAGTAACCCAGACTTTAGAAGATGAAGGTGTCAAAGCATTTGAAAAAGCATTTATATCCTTGCTTGATACAATCGATGATCGAAAGAAGGCGTTCCAGAATAAGTTACCTGGACTGAGTCATACAATAAAAACCAGAATTGAAGATTTAGACAAAAAACAAATCATCACACGGATTTATGAGAAAGATGCAACCGTCTGGGACAAAAATCCTTCAGAATTCAAAAATATTCAGAACAGGCTTGGTTGGCTGGATGCTCCATTCGTTTCTTTCGATCTTATTGATGAGATAAATAAATTTAGAGATGAGATTGTTCAGGAAGGCTTTACTCATGTCCTTCTCCTTGGAATGGGTGGTTCATCATTAGCCGCAGAAGTAATGAGCCTATCTTTTAGAGGTTTTTCGGAAGGATTGATTTTATCCATTTTAGATTCAACGGATCCCCGCCAGGTAAAATCTGCTGAAGAAAAAAATCCATTAGGGAAAACCATTTACATCGTTTCGAGCAAATCCGGTGGAACCACTGAGGTCCAGGCTTTTCTAAAATATTTCTATCATCAAATGCAAAAATTTGTTGGCGAGAAAGCAGGAAGTTTTTTTATTGCCATCACTGATCCAGAAACTGATTTAGCAAGACAGGCTAATGAACTCAATTTCAGAAAAATTTTCTATGCAAATCCGAGTGTCGGGGGAAGATTTTCCGCGTTAACTGTTTTTGGACTGGTGCCAGCTGCATTGATGGGTGTTGACCTTGAGACATTTTTACAAAACACTAAAGAATTTGCATTTACATGCCGACCTGGAGTAGCTACCGGTAGAAATCCCGGTTTAGGTTTAGGGGTAATCTTAGCCGAAGCAGCTAAAAAGGGAATTGATAAATTAACCATCATAGCAGAAGAACCATATCGTTCCTTTGGTTCATGGTTGGAACAATTAATTGCTGAATCGAGTGGCAAACTTGGAAAGGGAATTGTTCCAATCGATATTGAACCTTTTATCAATATCGACAATTATTCAAAAGATCGCCTTTTTATTTATTTAAAAAATGATGGAATATTTGAACAAAAAATCACTGAAATAGCGAATGCTGGTCATCCAGTGATATCGTACGAAATATCGAACCCTTATGAATTAGGATTAGAATTCTACCGTTGGGAATTTG
>JACZIY010000055.1 GCA_014860845.1 Anaerolineaceae bacterium | reverse complement strand
GGCAGGTTTGGTTTATTGGTCTCCTCGCTGGTAATTAGGGGCTTCACGGGTAATGGTAATATCGTGCGGATGGGATTCGATCAATCCAGCATTGGTGATCCGTACCAGGCGTGATTTTGAGCGTAAGTCCTCCAGGTTGGCTGCTCCGGCATACCCCATTCCGGAACGTAAACCACCTACCAACTGGTAGATAAAATCACTTAAAGCACCTTTATACGGCACCATGCCTTCCACACCTTCCGGGACCAACTTACCTGCGCCTGCCTGACCGGATTCATAACGATCTTTCCCATACCCCTGCAGTGCTCCCATGGATCCCATCCCGCGATAAGCTTTGAATTGTCTACCTTCATACAGAATATCTTCACCAGGGGATTCCTTCAATCCCGCTAATAAACTACCTAACATCACCGTGTCCGCCCCAGCTACGATCGCTTTGACAATGTCACCACTGAATTTAATACCACCATCCGCAATGACAGGAATTGAATGCTGTCTGGCGATCCTGGCACAACGGTAAATAGCGCTTAATTGCGGCATGCCAGCACCGGATACCACCCGTGTGGTACAGATGGAGCCAGCACCCACCCCTACTTTGATTGCATCCACTCCCGCATCAATCAGTGCCTGAGTCCCTTCCTCGGTAACAACATTCCCGGCAATCACGGGTAGATCCGGGCGAATCGCTTTAATCCGTTTGATTGCTTCAATTACCCCGGTTGTGTGTCCATGGGCTGTATCGATTACGACCACATCCAGATTTTTGGCAATCATAGCTTCCACACGTGTCTCCAGATCAGCTCCTACTCCCACGGCAGCACCCACCAGCAACCTTCCGGAAGAATCTTTGGCTGCATTCGGAAACTGTAGTTTCTTCTGAATATCCTTGACCGTGATGAGCCCTTTCAAATGCCCATCTTTGTCCACCAATGGAAGTTTCTCAATCCTATATTTCTGTAGGATGCTTTTGGCCTGATCGAGAGTGGTGCCTAATTCAGCCGTGATCAAACGCTCATAAGTCATAAATTCACTGACCGGACGCTGCAAATCCTCTGGCTGGGTAAAGCGGATATCCCGATTGGTCAAAATCCCTACTAATTTTTCGCCAGCCGGGTCAATGATGGGCACACCACTGATGTGAAATCGTTCCATAATGGATGATGCATCTGCCAGGGATGCGCTGGGTGGCAAGGTAATGGGATCAGAAATCATGCCGGATTCAGAGCGTTTGACAATTTCTACTTCACGTGCCTGGTCCTCGGGAGAAAGATTTCGATGAATAATCCCAATCCCCCCTTCACGAGCCAGTGCAATCGCCAGGCGGGATTCCGTCACCGTATCCATTGCAGCGGATAGGAGCGGAATATTAAGTCGCAGCTCGCGGGTTAGATATGCATGCACATTCACCTGAGATGGGAGAACCTGACTGAAACCCGGTTCAACCAGGACATCGTCAAAGGTAAGAGAATCAATTTGGGCAAACAAAGTTTCGTTCATCATAACTCCTGGGATCATTTGATTGTTCAGACAATTTCAACCATTATAGAAAAAAGTGCCATTAAACCCAAGTTAAAATCATGGAGAAATGAGATTTATTCCATGTTATTAAGACGAATTTCTAAATGCTCTCGAATTTTTTCCACGAATTCCATAGCTCTTTGTCCTGCAATTCCAGTATAGGAATTCAAATCCGCAAGTTGACGAATTTCATCCGCGGTTACCCATTGCAATAATTCAGTGTCTTTCTGCAATTGTTCTATCAATGGATTAGACTGTCCTTGCTGAACCGCCTGCCATGCTATCAGTGCGTATTGGCGCAGGATTTCATGCATTGCCTGGCGATCTGCACCTTTTTTTCCGGCAAGCATCATGATTCGCTCTGTCATCGCAAACGGCGCATACGTTTTCAGATTGCGCTGGATGGCAGCCATGTTGATGGTCAAATCACGCACCAAGGGTATACTGATACGCAGCAACTCGTCCGCAATTAAGAATGCTTCCGGTAAAATTGTGCGGCGATTCGCGCTATCATCCAGGGTTCTTTCCAGTAATGAATTAGCTGCATTTTGCCAGGCGATTTGCGGATAGACCGAGAGTTGGCGCGCCAGTGAATCAATTTTTTCAGCGTTGATGGGGTTACGTTTGAATGGCATGGCAGAAGAACCCACCTGGTGTTTTCCGAATGGTTCGCTCAGCTCGCCAATCGGTGGACTTTGCAAAAATCGCAGATCAAACGCAAATTTATACAACGTTGCTC
>JACZIY010000463.1 GCA_014860845.1 Anaerolineaceae bacterium | reverse complement strand
GTTTTTCAAATCTGTTTATCATGGATCATCATGATGAATATAACTGATACTTACCCACAATTGAATTTTAAATCACAAATGAATTGGTTTTTAAAAAACTTTCCTCTATAATTAATCATTCCGCACCCCACAAATAAGGAGATTTTATGTTACACGAACCAGCAACCCCTGCCGGGAAAGACCCTGCAGGTCCGTACAAAATGCGTCTGGGAATTCGCATGTTCATTTTTTATGCCCTTTTTTATGCGGGCTTTGTTGCCATTAACCTTTTATCCCCGAAGACAATGGGGGCAATTGTATTTTTTGGGCTTAATCTGGCAACTGTGTATGGTTTCTTACTGATCATTGGGGCATTAATTGAGGCGTTGATTTACAACTATATGTGCCACAAAAAAGAAGTGGAATTCGCGCACTTAGAATCCGACCCAACTGAAACAACGAAAGGGTAAACAGCATGGCTATTTTCGTCTTCATCTTCTTTGTTGTATTTGTGATTGGGCTTTCGTTGTATCTGGGCAATAAAGCGCGCACATCGAGTGGATATTACACCGCCGGCGGGAAGATCCATTGGGGTGTGAATGGTATTGCTTTTGCTGGTGATTATCTCTCTGCAGCCTCATTCCTTGGTATTTGTGGCATGATCGCAACGGTTGGATATGATGGATTTTTATATTCGATCGGTTACCTGGCGGGTTGGATTGTGGCTTTGTTTGTGGTGGCTGAACCACTCAAACGGTTGGGTAAGTATACATTTACCGATGCTCTGGATGCCAACTACAACTCACGAGGTATTAAACTGGTAGCAGCTATCAGCACGCTGGTTGTATCGATCTGTTATTTGATACCGCAGATGGTGGGGGCAGGTGTGCTGGTGGAACCGTTATTGGGGATCCCGCATGCCTGGGGCGTGGTAATGGTGGGGGCAATTGTTATCACAATTGTTGCCACAGCTGGAATGGCATCGACCACCTATGTACAATTCTTGAAAGGATTTCTATTAATTGTCTTTTCCACCATTCTGGTCGGCGCGGTAGTGATACGTGGCTTGAATACGGAGCCAGACCAGGGCGGCAAAGTCCCTTTTTATGAATATACCAGCTTGCAGGCATCTCGATCCGGTGACCAGATATTGGTTACAGATAGCGCTTACGATGTTATGGAGAAGATGGATATCAAGGGTGGACTTGAATTTGTAAAACTTTCGAAGGATGGAACTGAATCCTGGTGGTTTGCTTCTGAATCTGCGGATGGGTTGGTCTTGAAAGAAACCCAGTTTGTAGTCTATAAAGACGATGTTAAATGGATTAATGGTGCACCTGAGACCGCCGAAAATCAGCTGCGCCAGGTAGGAAACCTGGAAAAGATTCGTGGTGATGAGAATGTTGTCACCGGTAAATTAACAATCTTTTCATTCCTGGCAAACATTACCGACAAGGATACGATTGTAAGAACCTGGAAAACCTCCAGTTTTGTGGATACTGCTGGAGAAAAGGTTACCGTGTATTATCCTTACGATGTCAGTGGTGACCGAATCATGCGTCCGGGATTGAAGTTCAAAGTGGAAGGCACATTCCTGGAAAAACTTGATTTTCTTTCCTTGATG
>JACZIY010000462.1 GCA_014860845.1 Anaerolineaceae bacterium | reverse complement strand
CAAGCATATTCACCATTTCAAGCTCGAACCAGCAGATATGGATGATGATATCTTTGAGCGTCATCACTCCAGCAATCATTGTGCGATCCCGATGTTCCTCAGGTACCTGCGCAATAAGATCCGATAAAATGGATCGGCTTGAGAGGATGCGCTGTGTCAGTTCTGCATTGTTCATCCTATTTCTTTTTGCGTTTCTTTCCGAACATTGCACCGGAGAGGAGCACCACTCCAGCAGCCAGGCCGGCCATAATGCCAAACAATGCTGATTCTTTAGGACCAAATTGTGTTTTGACTTCACCGTCTACATTTTTTGCAAATAGAAATACCACGTTGCTGTTATTTTCCAGGGTGACGTGATTGGCAATTGTGGCAACAATTCCGGATTGATCGACCTGGACATTGCCTTTGGTAACCAAAACCTGCACGCCACATTGATCCATATTGACATTACCCTTATTAACGATCACCGCAGCCTTACTGGCTGTCATTTCTACAGATCCGCTGTTGGCAAAAATCACACCCCCTTCGGTCAGTTCGAGCCGGTCCGTTTCGACTTTCACCACACCACCCTGACGCACATGTACCAGATTGCTTTCGATGTGAGTAGCGCCTGCCTGCCGGAGGATCACTTCTTTTGCCTGAATATGGTTGGCTGCCCCCTGGGTAATTTCAACAATATCTGCCTGAATATTTTCTTCATATTTCGGTTTTACCTGTTCTTCCTGATCCTCGGACTCAGGAACTAATCTTTCTTCTTCTGTCATTTTTTACCTTCCTTTTGATCATCGTGCTTGCTTATTATTGTAGCTGATTTTTAACCGTTGTGACTACTTGTCACCTGGTCAGGCAGACAGGATTTTTTATATACTACAAGGGAGTGCGAACTGGTCTCGATGTTGATCAAAATTACGCTCTTCCCAGGTACAGTATAAATATCAATCGTAAGGAGTAAAAATGTCCCCTGTTCTATCGGTAATTCAAACACAGAATTTAAGCAAAAACTATGGAAATTTTCAGGCGCTCCAATCACTCAACCTGAATGTGCCCGCCAACTCGATAGTTGGTTTTCTGGGTCCCAATGGAGCTGGTAAAAGTACCACCATCAAGTTGTTATTAGGCCTTACCAAACCCACTGACGGAAGTGGAACGATCTTTGGCATGGATATTGTGAAGGAAAATCAGGATATTCGCCGGCGAGTGGGTTACCTGGCACAGAATCCCAACTTTTATGAACACATGTCAGCCCGCCAGATCATGGACTTTACGGTTCGCTTCTTCTTTCGCGGGCCGCACAACCTGATCCGAGAACGTATCGACGAGACCTTAAAATTGGTGGGGTTGGATGACAAAGCCGATCGACCCGTGCGTGGATTTTCGGGTGGAGAACGACAGCGACTGGGGATTGCGCAGGCACAGGTTAATTATCCAGATCTATTGATCCTGGATGAACCGGCTGCGGCTCTCGATCCACAAGGCAGACGTGATGTGCTGGAAGTGATGGAAAAGCTACGTAAACACACTACTATCTTCTTTTCCACCCATATTCTGGATGATGTGCAACGCGTGAGTGATCGGGTGATTATTCTCAATCATGGTGAACTGATTGCCCAGGGATCGGTAGAAGAATTGCTGTCTGCCAGCCCGGGATTAAATTACCGTCTGGTTCTCAAGGGAGATGCCAGCCGGGCTCAACAACATTTACAATCTTTTTCCTGGGTACAGGATATCGTGATTGGACATCAGAATGGCAAAACTGCCATGACGATCATGGTCAAGGATGAAGA
>JACZIY010000461.1 GCA_014860845.1 Anaerolineaceae bacterium | reverse complement strand
TATTATATGGTTGGATTGGTTTTTATTATTACCTCTCTTCTTCGAAAAATCAGTCTATCAGACATTCGTCCATGTATTGTACTTGATACAGAATCAGTTTTTTTGCTAGGCCAGCAAAAAACTTTCAAAAGAAAGCCTGTTATTCTATCCGGTATAATTTTTGTTGTAATCATTATCGTAGGAATGGTAATTCCGGAAATGTTGATTGATCAGAAATATCGAGGAGAGGTAACAAGAGAAGAATTTCTACAATTGATTGAGGCAAATTATATTGACTATGATCATGATAAGGTGAGAAGCTTAGCAGATGATCCCGATTTCGTGTATATACACACAAAAGCATTTTACCCAAGATATTATAATCCTGGCGAAGGAGAACCAGGTTTCAACATTGAATGGATATCAGCTCAAGAATATGGTAATTTAGGATTCATGATCGTTTCCCCGCAAATCACAGGTGCAACATTCAAAGCAGAAAAATCCCCCGATTTCTTTCCTCATGATGCAGATGTATTTATAATTGGTAAGTGGGTACCTTCCAATTTTATTGGAAAATATATTGAAGCCAATGTAATTTATTTTCCAGAAAATGGATATTTATTTACCTCTCAAAATTATCCATAAAAGATTAGCTTTAGGTGAAGATTGTTAAATAACAAAAATTATTATGTTTATGATGCAAAGAATAAGACTGCCAAGCCCCTTGAAGAGCTTCGACAGGCATATAATTATCGATATTTGATATCTCAATTACTCCGTCGTGATATTGTCACAAGATATAAGCGGTCATTTCTTGGAATAGGATGGACCATGCTCAATCCTTTAGGAACAATGATCGTCTTGTCTATCGCTTTCTCTCAAGTTTTTAAAATGACTGAAGGCTACCCAGCATACGTATTGAGTGGACTGATGGCTTGGAATTTCTTTTCACAGACCACCTATGCGAGTATGGTAAATTTGGTATGGGGTGGGGGGTTATTAAAGAGAATATATATGCCGCGCACATCGTTTGCTTTGGCTGCAATTGGTACAGGTGTTGTAAATACCCTTTTAACTATCATTCCGATGATTATAGTGATGCTTGTCCTGGGTGTACCTGTAAAATTATCTATTTTTTTCACTCCTATTCCTATAATGTTAATGGCTTTATTCTCGTTAGGCTTTGGGTTAATACTTTCTACGCTTGCGGTTTATTTTCCTGATGTGGCTGAAATGTACCAAATTGTTTTAACTGCCTGGATGTACCTTACCCCGGTAATATACCCTGAGGAGATTTTGCCTGAAAAAATCTTTTTCATTATCTCAACCTTTAATCCAATGTATAGTTTGATGAAACTTTTTCGAATACCAATTTATTATGGACGGTTACCTACATTTGAAGAATTTTTATTACCCGCTTTGATTGCATTAGTTGTTTTTATTATTGGTTGGTTATTTTTTACTTATCGTTCAGATGAATTTGCTTACAAAATATAAGGTGTCTTTTGTGAAAACAATCATTCGACTAGAAAATGTTTCTGTAGAATATCGCATCCCTTCTGAACGTATTGGGACTCTTAAAGAATATGTGATACGTTGGGTGCAAGGGAAAGTCAAACAAAAAAATTTCTTAGCATTAAAAAATGTTTTTATTGAAATCAAAGAAGGCGAGGTTTTTGGTGTTATTGGTCACAATGGGGCGGGAAAAAGCACAATGTTAAAACTTTTCGCACGAGTTTTACCTCCCTCGATTGGAAGAATTGAAATTTTTGGAAGTGTTTCACCATTATTAGAATTGGGTGCTGGGTTCCATCACGAGTTGTCAGGTAGAGAAAATGTTTTCTTAAATGGTGCCATATTGGGTTATTCAAGAGAAGAAATGAGAACAAAATTTGACAGTATAGTTGAATTTTCAGGTTTACATGATTTTATAGATGCTCCAATACGTACATATTCATCAGGAATGTGGGCTCGCTTAGGCTTTGCAGTAGCTACTGCTTCAAGACCTGATTTATTGCTAGTCGATGAAATTTTAGCAGTAGGTGATGAAGAATTTCAAAAAAAATGTTTTGATCGCATTGAAGAATTTCGAGATAATGGAACAACAATAGTAATAGTCGCTCATAGTATGCAAGTGATAAAGGATCGATGTTCTCGTGTATGTTGGCTAGACCATGGCGAATTGAAATACATAGGAGATCCTGAAGAAGCGATAAATCAATATAGAAAAAGCCAACATAATTAGAGGAAGAATGATATTTGAAGAATTAGCATTAAGTGGTCTTATAGCCATAAAACCGAAAATTTTTGAAGATGAAAGAGGTTTTTTTTATGAAAGCTTTCATAAAAACAAATTTCAAATAAATGGAATTGAGATCAATATTTCACAGCAAAATCAATCAGGATCAAATAAGAACGTATTACGAGGATTGCATTATCAGATAAAGAATAGCCAAGGAAAATTAGTCAGAGTAATAAAAGGTCAAATATTTGATGTTGCTGTAGATTTACGAAAATCATCTTCCACATTTGCAAAATGGGAAGGCATTATTCTAGACGAATATAATAAGAAATTATTATGGGTTCCTTCTGGTTTCGCTCACGGATTTCTTGTGATGAGTGTTTGGGCTGAGGTAGAGTATTGCACAACTGATTTTTACAATCCGGATGGAGAGCGTACAATTATTTGGAATGATCCAAATCTGGGAATCCAATGGCCAATTAGCACTGGTGAAACTCCAATTCTTTCACAAAAGGATTCCCAAGGATTGAATATTAAGGATGCCGAATTATATGAGTGAAAATAAAAAAAATGTCTTAATCACTGGTGGAGCTGGATTTATTGGTTCTAATTTTGTTCGTTATGTTTTTAATAACGAACAAAAATGGAATATAGTTAATCTGGATGCTTTAACTTATGCTGGGCATTTGGAAAATCTAGATGGGATCTCTGGGACAAATTACAAGTTTGTTCAAGGAGATATTTGTGATCAGGACTTGGTGGAAAGAGTTCTTTCAAATCACAAAATTGATACTGTTGTTCACTTTGCAGCCGAATCTCATGTAGATCGTTCGATTGAAGGACCAGGAGCCTTTATCCAAACCAATATTGTGGGGACTTATAATTTACTTGAAGTTACCAGACAGTATTGGAAAACTAATGGAGGATATGATGGAAAGCGATTTCATCATGTCTCGACGGATGAAGTGTTTGGTATGTTAAAGTTGAGTGACCCTGCCTTCACTGAGGACACTCCGTATTCACCTAATTCGCCATATGCGGCTTCAAAAGCATCCAGTGATCATTTGGTTCGATCATACCAGCACACTTTTGGGTTACCAACCACCATCACGAATTGTTCCAATAATTATGGACCCTTCCAATTTCCTGAAAAATTAATCCCATTGATTATTCTAAATGCTGTAAATGGAAAGCCATTACCGATTTACGGTGATGGACAACAAATCAGAGATTGGCTATTTGTTGAGGATCATTGTGAAGCAATCGTCACAGTCTTGAAAAAAGGGGTCGTTGGGGAAACATACAATATCGGTGGGGAGAATCAATTTCCGAATTTAGAAATTGTTAAAAAGATCTGTCATTTGATTGATGAATATTTACCTGAATCACCTCATCATCCACATGAAAAATTAATCACGTATGTAAAAGACCGCCCTGGCCATGATTTTCGCTATGATATGAATATCTCAAAAATTCGTCGGGAGTTAGGATGGGCACCGAAATTTTCATTAGAAGACGGCCTGGCATTTACAGTCAACTGGTACTTAAATCATCAGGATTGGATTGAGAATGTCACCGGAAGTAAATCATTTTCAGATTGGATAACTAAAAATTATCAAAAGAGGGAGAACTAATCATGAAAGGAATTATCCTGGCAGGGGGTAAAGGTACTCGCTTATATCCGCTTACCCTTGCCGTAAGTAAGCAAATGTTGCCAGTTTATGATAAACCAATGATTTACTATCCATTATCGATGCTGATGTTGGCTGGTATAAGGGAAATTCTGATTATCAGTACACCTGATGATTTACCTTTATTCAGGCGTTTATTGGGCACTGGAGAGCAGTGGGGGATTAAG
>JACZIY010000054.1 GCA_014860845.1 Anaerolineaceae bacterium | reverse complement strand
GGATATTTCCGTGAACCACCCGCCTCCAATCGTCGGGCCCGGTTGCCGGACTGCGGTCAGCCTATACCGACTGCCTAACTGGCAAATGGTTTTTACCAAAAACCAGTATTTGGCTGAAAATGCATCTGTTTTTGAGAATATTTTTCAAGATTAAATGTGTATTATGCAGACTCCGGGGAAACTTCTTTCGGTTTAGACAGACTGTCCAATTATAGTTATACCGCAAAGAAGGAAACATGATTAAACCAAAACAAAAGAATTTCATATCGCCAGAAAGTATTTTTGTTAACGGTTGTGAGGACACCAACTTTTCAATTGGAAATTTTTGGCAATGGGCATATTCAGACCTCCAGCAGAATAACATTCGTGGAATATTGGCTGAATTTATAGTAGCAAAGGCTCTGAACATCACCTTATCTGTTCGTGACACTTGGGATGACTACGATCTGAAAACACCTGATAGTATTAAAATTGAGATTAAATCAGGGGCTTATTTACAGAGTTTGGAGCAGGCTGAATTATCAAACATCGTATTCACAGGCTTATGTGGCCAGGCATGGGACGCTGAAAATGGCTGTCGTGGCGGTGATGCACAATTCAGGGCAGACATCTACATTTTTGCCGTACAAACCTCAAAAACACACGATGAATTCAACCAATTAGATTTGACTCAATGGGAATTCTATCTACTTCCACAAAAGGAACTCAAAAATAGGGGTGCAAAATCAATATCATTGACTGCACTAAAAAAACTTGTAGAGCCAGTTGACTTCAGTGGTCTTGGCCGCTCAGTTAATTATTTGCAACTGAAAATCGCGGTATAACCATCAAATCAACCGGACAAAAAATGGCTGGGTGATTCGCGTAAAACATTCTGCTGTCTTGAAAAGGCGCGTCGTCGCCGGTTATCTGAACCGTTCGGTGAGGAGAAAAAAATGCCAGATGATAAATCAATTTCTCTTGTAAATCTGGGACAGCTATCCCAACCAGCTGACACTTTGATTAAGAAAGTTTCTTCAGCCGTTGGGGGTATTTTTGAACCATGGCAAATAAAACGGGTCGCGAAGGCCGAAGCGGAAGCAAGTTTAATAAAAGCCAAGTCTGAAATAGAAATTACCGATTTGCATCGGCGGGCCATGCATCGATTTGTCGAAGAAGAGGCAAATCGGCAGGAAAACATGGAGGCGATCACACAGAAAGCCATTCCCCAACTGGAAGACGGCTCAGATCCAAACAAAATGGAAGATGATTGGGTCACAAACTTCTTTGATAAATCACGCATCATTTCTGACAGTGAAATGCAAGATCTTTGGGCAAGCGTCCTAGCAGGAGAGGCCAATTCTCCCGGGACTTATTCAAAGCGCACTGTGAACTTTCTAGGCGACCTTGACAAAAGAGATGCGGAGCTGTTTTCAGCTTTATGTAGTTTTGGTTGGTTTGTCGGTGTTTTCACCCCTCTTATATTTGACGCTCAAGCTTCTGTTTACAACGAAAAGGGTCTAAATTTCAACACGTTGACCCATTTGGACAGCATCGGTCTTATTCAATTTAGTAACTTGTCAGGTTTTAGCAGAACTGGTCTGCCAAAAAAATTTACGGTGGCATATTGCGGGGAACCCATACATCTGACAATGGAAAAGGAAGAGGGAAATAACCTTTCAATCGGAAAAGTATTGCTTACCCAAGTAGGATCGGAATTGGCCCATGTATGTCAAGCGCCAGGGGTAGAAGGCTTTGTTTATTACGTCAAAGATAAGTGGAAGCAGCACCTTCCAAAAATCGAGAACACCGAACCAGCCGCTTAACTTGACGCCGGGAACGCCCGGTGGCCGCATTCGCGGAGTCATTTGAGTGGCGGCGCAAGTTAGCTCATCGTTAGGGCTTCAGGCACGATCTGTTCTCTCAATAAAAGGGGAAGCGCGTGGTACCAATCTTTGAGCAAGGGTCGGGAAGAGGCATTGGTCACAGTGCTGACTCATTTCTCAATCGGTTCCAAGAAATTGCGATCGAGCATATTGAATCAGGAAGAGCAAAGTCGCTCGGCTTTATCTTTTATGATTTTCATGATCGGGATTTCAAGAAAATTCTAAGGAATCAAGGAGTTTTTGCCCAGCTAGACAGGCTGTCCGGAAGGGATTTGAGCATCTTCTACCTACATTTTGGTTCGGATCGTTTGCGCCAGAAGTTCAATTCCACCTTAATGAGTGCCTTGGGAGTGGCGGAACAGGCGCATACGCCGTGCTTGGTTTTCTGCAAGACGTCTGATAACGGGTTTACGGATGTGACCGTTGCGAACCTTAATAGCGCTGACCTAATTCACGGATTTCATGAGCTATATGGGGTCATCGAGTCTTACTTGGCCGGAGCGGATAAAGTCGCTGCACCGAGGTACATTGGCTGGGCTAAAGGTTCGTTTAGATTTGTATCGCTAGAGGCGATAAAGGCCTTGGTCAGGGAACTCCTGGAAATGACAACCGAAAATTGACCACCTGTGATTACCGAATTTTGACCACCCTCCGTGGTTAGTGGTCAGTCTTGTTTCGGAGATTTTTTCGCAGCAGATCTTCCTCCTTTCAGGGTCTGCTTGAGGCGGTAGCTGT
>JACZIY010000460.1 GCA_014860845.1 Anaerolineaceae bacterium | reverse complement strand
AAAGTTCAGGATCTGGTTTTCTCAAAAGAATCTTTACGCGAGGATGAAAACTTCTATTATGGCCGTGGCTTTGCTGCATTGATGAAATCACCTAAAGGTGCGCCATTTTCAACCAAAGGATGCTACATGAAGATGAATATTGATGGAAGTATCTCCATCAATATGGGCGGTGCAGAAGTAGGTCAGGGCTTACGTACGATCGTTCAGCAAATAGCAGGAGAAGCTCTGCAAATCCCACCTGAACGCATCAGAGTTTACAATGAAATTGATACCCAATATTCTCCTTATGAATGGCAGACAATTGGTTCCATGTTCACTACCCAGGGAGGAAGGGCGATCATTCGAGCTGCTGATAAACTGATTATGGTTTTGAAGCAGACCACTGCTCAAGTGCTTAAGACAGATGTAGATTATCTGGATTATGATGGTGAATACGTATTCCTGAAAAACGACCCGAGCATACGAGTCGCGGTTCCAGAACTCAGCCGTGGTTACATTACCAGTGATGGAATAACTATTGGAGAAGTAGCACAATCGGTTTCCGATGCCCGTTTACCACGTTATTCCAATCCGGATCAGAATGGTCAGGGTAGTTTAGGTGTTGAGTACACATTCGGTGCCCAGGCTGCTGAAATTCGAATTGAGAAGAAATCTGGCAAGATTATTGTAGATCATTTTGCTTCGACTTTTGATGTTGGTCAGGTGATCAACCCGATGCAAATCCGCGGATCAGTAATGGGTGGTGTGTTGATGGCAATCGGAGCGACGCTGTATGAAAAACTGGAATTTGATCAGGATGGAAAAATAACCAATCCTCATTTCTTCAAATATCATTTACCCACCTACAAAGAGGCACCTAAGCAAACTGTTGATTTCATTGAAAATCCCGGTACGGTTGGTCCATTTGGTGCTCGCGGAATCGGTGAGCACCCGGTGATAGGTCCAGCACCTGCAATTCTCAATGCGATTTATGATGCTATTGGTGTCGACTTCTTCGAAATTCCTGTGACCCCAGAAATTATCAAACAGGCTTTAGCAAACAAACAACAAAAGGAGTATGCATAATGGTTGAAAAGATTAGTTTTACCATCAATGGTCAGCTCCGGGTTGTGGAAGTTGATCCAGAAATGATGTTGATTGACGTAATTCGCGAGATCCTGATTTTGACCGGTACTAAACGAGGTTGTGACAATGCAACCTGTGGCACCTGTACGGTTGTCATAAATGGAAAAGCCACCAAAAGCTGCAATACTCCGGTGAGTAAAGTTGCTGGTGCAGAAATACTAACCGTCGAAGGGTTAGCCAAAGGAAAGGAATTACATCCGATCCAAAAATCTATTTCTGAGTCCGGTGCAATACAATGTGGTTTCTGTACACCAGGTATCGTTATGGAGTTGTATGGCTTACTGGAGAACAAACCAGACGCTTCAGAATTAGAAATATCAAATTCATTGAATAAACATCTTTGTCGCTGTACGGGTTATGAACCAATTAAAGATGGCGCTTTAATGGCTCAGAAATTAATTCAAGAAAGAAACAAAAACTAAATACTTATTTCCAGGAGGTGAATTCCCATGACATACGATTTAATAATCAAAAATGCAACAACCAGAACTTCTCAAGGTGAGAAATATCAAATTGCTATTCAGAATGGTAAAATCGCCAAAATCGGTGTAAAGGTGGATGGCGATGCACAGAAAGTAATCGACGCGGAAGGAAAATTAGTAACAGAGTCCTTTGTGAATGGTCACCTGCATTTATGCAAGGTATATACACTTTCAATGATGGATGAAGCAGCCATGGGTGCGTACACCGATGGTTCAATGGGGGGTGCAATGACAGCCATTGAATTGGCAGCGAACGTAAAAGAACAATATGACGAAAGTTGGATCATTGAAAATGTTCGCAAAGCGCTTAATTTAGCCGTGAAATTTGG
>JACZIY010000459.1 GCA_014860845.1 Anaerolineaceae bacterium | reverse complement strand
CTATAATATTTATTGGTTTGCGCTCACGGCACGTTCACAGGTATTAACACCATTAATCATACCGTTGTTAATTCAACGGTTCGTTGGTGAAGCAGCCAAGGGTGAACTATTGGGAAACATGCGTTTATGGTCCCTCATGGTGGCTGTGCTTCTGCAAGCCCTGATGGGATTATTAAGTGACCAGTCAACATCAAAATATGGTCGCAGGCGACCATTCATTGTTGTTGGAACCATTGGCGAAATCCTGATTTATATCTTAATTGGTTTCACCGCTGGTATGGATGGAATGACCGGTTATTGGTTCTTATTTCTGTTATACACACTCTCTATGATGACTGCCAACACAGCACATGCCGAATTACAGGGTATTATTCCAGATCTGGTACCAGAAGAAAAGAGAGGACGTTTCTCTGGGTTTAAAGCCCTGTTCGAACTCCCACTGCCCCTCATTTTTGTTTCATTTGTTATCGGCAAAATGGTCAGTGCAGGGAATATCTGGGCAGCACTCATTACATTAATCGTAATTTTGATTGTGTGTATGTTAATCACATTAACGATTAAGGAAGAACCTCTGAAATCGGAAAAAACAAAAATTGATTGGAATCCCATTATCCGACTGTTTCTGATGACAGCTGCTTTTACCGTGATCATACTTTCCTCAGGATTCTTCGTCAGGCAAATTATGAAATTCATCCTGCAAGAGGAAACGTCTTATGGTCATCTGATGGTCATGGCGATCGGTTTATTAGGCATGCTGGTAGCCATTGGCATTGGTGTCTGGAGTAGTATTTACATCAGTATTGGCCAGAAAATTCAGGACCACCAAAATTTCACCTGGTGGGTGGTAAATCGTTTGGCATTTTTAGCCGGATCAACTAATTTGGCTGGATTTCTTGTGTATTTTTTGCAGGAAAGGTTTATAGAATTGCAAGGTGAAAAAGCAGCAGGACCCGCAGCTTCAATTACCATGTTTATTGGGATATTTATTCTTCTTTCCGCCTTACCGAGTGGGTGGTTAACCGATCGGTTTGGTACAAAAAAGATTATTTTAATCAGTGCAATTCTAACCACACTTGGCACAGCTCTGGTGCTCTTATCGCCTACCATTTCATGGATGTATGCAGCTGGTTGTCTGGTAGGTGCTGGAATTGGATTCTTCTACGCTTCCAACTGGGCATTGGGCACAGAAATCGTTCCTCAAGATCAGGCCGGAAAATTTTTGGGAATATCAAACCTGGCTGGCGCAGGTGCAGGTGCTGTCGGCGCATACATAGGTGGTCCAATAGCGGATCAGATCGGATATACCAATTTGATGACCATTTATGTAGTGTTGTTCCTCTTCTCGATTCTGGCATTGGCAAAAATCAAGGTGAAATAACCACACTAATCTCAAAATTAAATCGTTTTATCTAGAATTTTGATTAATAGTCGGGTGTATACTTGGATGAAACCTAGCAGGAGAATGCCTAAGACAATATCTTATGGAGAATGATCAATCAAAAATCATTAGCGTAGTAAAAAATTTCCTCAATAAAATTAAACAAGCAATTGTAAACCGTCCCATTTCCGATTCTGGTATCTTAATTGGAACTGCAATTTTGGTGGGGATTGGATCAGGGTTGGGAGCAGTTTTGTTCACTTACCTGGTTGAATTCGTTCAAAAATTAGCATTTGAAGATTTTGTGGATTTTTTAAATTTCGAACAACCCTTACACCTTATCATCATACCAATCATCGGTGCTTTGATTACAGGGCCAATTATATATTTATTTGCACGTGAAGCTAAAGGACACGGGGTTCCTGAAGTCATGTTGGCTATTGCACTACGCGGCGGCAAAATCAAGCCACAAGTAGGAATTGTAAAAGCGATTACTTCTGCGATTTGTATAGGTACTGGTGGTTCTGTTGGTAGTGAAGGTCCTATCGCTCAAATCGGTTCTGCTCTCGGGTCGACAATCGGCCAATTTCTCAAATTAAACGAAGAACGCACAAAAACTCTGGTAGCTTGTGGGGCTGCTGGAGGTATCGCTGCAATTTTCAATGCTCCCATTGCTGGCGCTATTTTCGCTATGGAAGTCATTTTAAATCGTATCAGTTCAGTTTATTTTGGCGCTGTCGTGATTTCTGCTGTAATCGCAGATTCAATTGCTCATTTTTTCATGGGTGACTATCGAACATTCTTGATTCCCCAATATTTTTTAAAAAGCCCATGGGAATTGCTTTTATATACACTCTTAGCGATTATTGCAGCATTTGCGTCGGTAGGTTTTAGCCGGTTATTATATGTTGTTGAAGATCTGTTCGATGATATTAAAATCCCAGCCTGGATAAAACCATCTATCGGTGCATTGTTATTGGGTGTGTTGGGAATCTTCACCATAAAAAACCCGGAAGGTTTCCCCAGAATTTTCGGTGTTGGCTATGATTCAATGACGCCAGCTCTCTTTGGTGAATTTACCCTTAAAGTAGCGTTATTACTATTTACTTTAAAACTATTAGCAACCCTTTTTACTTTAGGTTCTGGAAATTCCGGAGGAATTTTTGCTCCTTCATTATTTATGGGTAGCATGCTGGGAGCTGGTTTTGGGAGTTGGGCAACAACTGTTTTTCCGAATATAACTGCCGGGGCAGGTGCTTATTCGCTTGTTGGGATGGCTTCGTTCTTTAGTGGCGCGACACACGCACCTATGACTGCAATCCTGATATTGTTTGAAATGACAAACAATTATCAATTAATATTGCCACTAATGCTAGCATCTGTTTTGAGCACAATCATTTCAAGAATCCTCAGTAAAGATTCCATCTACACACTCAAACTCACACGCCGTGGCATTAAATTAAGTCAGACCGAGGATGTGGATGTTATGCAAGGTATCTCAGTGGGTGAAGTGATGTCTACTGACATCATATCCATTAAATCAAATCAAACCATTGAAGATTTAGAAATGCTTTTCATAAAAACACATCTCACAGGTTTACCAATCACGGACTTTGAAGGAAAACTTGTAGGTGTGGTAACTGTTAACGATTTACGTAATGCGCGGAAGTCTGAAATGTCTGGGACAACCGAATTATCAAAGATAGCTTCAATGAACGAATTATTATTTACGTTTCCAGAAGAACCCATGTGGCAAGCAATCTTCCATATGAGTAGCCATAGCATCAGCATGCTTCCAGTTGTTCAAAAAGAGGATCACCAAAAACTAATTGGGATGATATATAGACGGGACGTAATTAAAGCTTATGATCATGCAATCACTAAAAAAGCAAATATGCAGCATGAAGTTGAAATAATTAAATTAGGTAAATTGGATGAAGCAAGATTTATTCAATTAAATATTCCAACAAATTCATTTGTAATTGGAAAACGGGTAAGCGAAATAAAACTCCCTGGACATTGTGTGATTGTTTCATTAAGAAGAGGTCGTGAATTAAAAATAGTGGATGGGCACACAATATTAAAAAAAGGTGATTTTCTTACGATCTTTTCTGAAGAAGAATGTGCCAATGATGTCGAAAAGATTTTAACAGGTCAGGCAGACGTTGTCATTGAACCAGATCATCAGAAATCCTATCATGAAGAAATAACGATCAAAGCTGGTTCTAAAGTTATAGGAATAATGGTTAAAGACATAACACTTCCTGGGGATATCTTGATTGTGAGTATCCTAAGAAATCAAAAAACGATCATTCCACATGGAAAAACGGTTTTTCACATAGATGATGTTGTCGAAGTCTATGGGATGGAAGCAGATATTGAGGTTACTAAAACATTACTGGGACCTGATGAATGATTGAATTTTTAATAAAATATTTTTTCAGGTAAAATGCATTCATGTCTCGACGAGCCATTTCATTCTATTTATATTCCTCTTTTTTTATCGTAGTGATCACCTTTTTGTCCGCCTGTGAACCATTAGAAAATAACTCAGATCAGCCAACAACAATAACAACTCCTATTTCCTTTCCCGCATCCACTTTTTCAAAAACGATAACGTCTCATCCAACAATTACACCCTCTCATGTTCCATCATTCACTCCAACGATTTCATTCTCACCAACTCCCGAATTTATTGAACCTGTTAATTGCCAGAAACCTGAGGAAAATTATGATCTGGTCGAAATAAATGGCATGTATATTAATCAGCGCACTTTTTCAATGCTGGAACATGCCCAATCCATTTATGGCGGTGAAATCGAACTGACAGGCTATCATCTCACTCAGGGAAGTTATACCAACCTGGTTTCCGCCAGTTTCGGGACCCATGATGGCGGAGGAGCTGTTGATCTATCTGTAATCCAATACGGCACCTATCAGGTCTTATATGCTGATATTGAACCATTGATCCAGGCATTGCGGATAGCTGGATTTGCAGCCTGGTTAAGGGATTTTGATCAGTTGTATCCTGGTTCTCCAATCCATATTCATGCCATTGCGATTGGAGATCGAGATTTATCTGGTCCAGCAAAAGACCAATTAACAGGGGAATTCGGTTATTTCAAGGGATTTAATGGCATCCCACAAGAAAATAGATCAGCGCCCGTTCCGGACGAACATGGTGGACCAATACTCTGTCAATGGATGTTGGATATGGGATATTCTGATTTGAGAGATTCATCCCCTTAAGATCCGGGATTCGTGAAAAACAAATTCATGGGATCTATTATTCGATACCACCCACTCACCCTCCAACGGCAATAATTACTCATTTCCTGTTGATTAGCGCTGACTGTATAATGTGCCATGCTACCTTCAATGCCAGAAGAATAGCCATACCGCATTTCTATATGCAGGTGTGGAGCCAGGGCATTACCACTATCCCCTATTGAACCGATTCCATCACCACAAGTAACCTGGTCACCCAGCTCATACACCACAGGAGTATCAAGATGGGCATAGAGGATATACAAAGAAAGGTTATTATTTTCCTGATCAGGCAGATCCCAACCTGTCGGACATGTTAAGGAGGGG
>JACZIY010000458.1 GCA_014860845.1 Anaerolineaceae bacterium | reverse complement strand
CACCGAGTGGTCGTAGAAATGTTTGCTACGATCATGAAGCCCTATTAGCCAGGAAAAAATTCCCTCCAGAAGAAAGCGCTATGCACATGGCAGAAGAAATGGGCATTGAGCTTCTCACCGAAGAACAATATCGAACTTTGCAAAAACTGGGAAAATTCGATTTGAAAACCTCAAGCTGGTTAAAAACACCTTTTGAAATTCGAAAACTGGGTGGTGCCATCTTTGGAGATCGACGCTATAACACTGTCTTCAAATATCACAATGGAGCCGACTCGTATTATGGCGCTAGAGGATTCCGTGGCTCGTTAAGGGTCTAATCGTTTCTAGAATTATGATTAGGTGACCGAAACTTTATCGCTTAAGTCTTTCCTTAACAAAATAAAAATCAAGCACGACCAAAGGATTAACAAAACGTGAAGTGCGTCGTTCTCATTGAACCATACGCCATAATTCTGGTAGAGATTTCCCCCAATATCCCCCAGCAAAAAAACAAAATAGCCAATGTTGACGATCAGAAAACCGATCCATATGTAAATGAGTTTACGATTTAAGTTATCTTTGTGCTTTTTGTAATGACGGATATTCAGAATGAACATGATCAGGAAATTCACCCCAATAAATGCCATAAAACCCTCATATGAAATTAAGAATTTCACAGGAATTACAGCTCCAACAAACATGTACACAGAGTAGGCAGCGCTATCCATTATTGCAAATTTCATTAATCCTTGTCTTCCTACAACCCCCGTGCTGGTATACCCAGTTGCAGCCACAAGAAAATTAATGCAGTAGGCTGTAAGCAGCATGTACACAAGCTCAAAATTACTGGTAAACAGACAATGCTCCAATCCGCGGCATTTTAACTCGTAACCGAAAGCCTGATAACTCGTTCCGGCGACAATTGCACTGATACCCCACAAGATTAATCCGATTGCCCAATAATAGCGTGACTGCTGTTCTTTTTTTGTCACAAGAAAATAAACCCCAATAGCAATCATGATCAAACCTAATAAGTAAACCAGAATAGTTGAACTCGGCTGAATAAGGATGACATCTTTGCCAGGGATTGAGAAACTTATATAAGGCATGCCAGATAAGAATTGATCTGGGGCCGTTAATGGCAGCATGAAAAGACTTTCTGTATTGCTAAATATCCATACAGAGAGGATTACACCAGCCATACCCAAAAAGATTAATGACATATTATTTGCTAATACTATATAGACCATTCCGATTTGGCAAGCAAAATAGCAACTGAAAACGAGGAAATTATTTTAGAATTATCATATAAACATCTTACAGATATAAAGAAAGAAGCTGACAAAACGTCAGCTTCTTCTTTTAACATTTAGGTTTTTAGACCGTTATTCGTAAATCACTTTTTACTTAAACAAAGCCATGATCTGATTAATGATTGTCATCAATGTGGTAGCGCTATCTTCACCGGCTTCAACCATATAACCACCTTCTGCAAGGTGTTGGGAGAGTACGGCAAGTTCGCCCGCTGCATCTTCATTAATCAATGGGGCTTTATGGCATGCACCACAAGCTCTGGATGCTGGACCGGTGACCACTGAAGGAATTTCACCAATCTTGCGATCCCAGGTTTCATTGACATCCGTTGCAGAGAGAAGACCAGGTAGGGACATGGACTGATCTGGTGCTTCATAAGTTCCAGGATTATGGCAGGATTCGCAATTTGTCACACCATGAGTTGGATAGGGGAAATTGATATGGTGTTCATAGTGCATCGCCTCAACTGGATCTGCAAAGTTAATATCACCAAAGTCAAATTGTTGGCTTGCATGGATGGCATGGATGTAGGAGTCGATCGATCTTGACTGAAGTTCCAAATGTGATCCGCCACTCTTTGTTATGTGGCACATTCGACACACGACGACGCTTCCACCACGATCTGGTGAATGGTAGTTGGTAGCAAGCGCATCGTGGCAGCTCTCGCAACCTTCGAGTTTCACAATTTCTGTATAGAACTCATCGTCAAAATCATTGGCACCCAAATCAAAAGTTCTGGACGGTGCATCCAATGCAAAGACCATGCCATCTG
>JACZIY010000457.1 GCA_014860845.1 Anaerolineaceae bacterium | reverse complement strand
GTGTGTGACCGGGTTCGAAAGATCATCAAGGATGACAAGATTGAATTTGAACCAGTTGCAGATGGTGCCTGGGAGGCTTCCCCGGTTTCTTCGACAGATACGAAATCCTTTTTGATTTTGAAACACACGGTACGCAAAGTTTTTGATGGTATCGCAGTCGCGCCTTACCTGGTGATGGGAGCCACCGATGCCCGTTATTATGCACCCATTAGCGATGCTACCTACCGTTTCTCTCCTTTTAAATTAACAGCTGAAGATTTGGGTAGGATGCATGGAATTGATGAGAGAATTTCGCTTGAATCTTATGGCAAGATGATCATTTTCTTCCATGAGTTGATGCAAGCCTGGGGAAAGGCTGATTTGTAAGCTTTTCATTCTCTCAAATGAAAACCTAAAAGGTGGCTGTAAAGCTGCCTTTTTTATTGAATGGGGATCAAGCGACTGCCATAGATATCGGCGTGAAATTCATAGAGTACCCCCATCGCTTCCAATTGGATCAGAAAACCTGGCGTGAGAACTGGCACACATACGATATCCTCCGCCACAACCCCAAGACAGGAATCTGGCCAATCGATCTGCTCGTTTGACTGCACAACGATTTTGTTCGCGGGGATATCCAGTTGCTTTGCCAGGTATTGGATTGCCACTTCAACAGGCGAAGAATATTTACTCAGGTAGTTCAGCACATAGATTTTTTGGGCTGATTGATCGGTATGTGCTTCAAAAATTGAATAGTCAGCATAGAACAGCATGAAATAGCCAGGGATTTCTTCAGGAACACAGACTTCACTAATCGGCGCAACTTCCAGGCAGGTGTCAGTCCAGGTTTTGCGGGTTGTTTTTAAAGGAAGAATTTGAGATGCTTCGATCCCGTATTGATTGACAATGATATCATTGGCAGCTTTTTCGGAAGCAGTACGATCGAGATAATCTCCGACAGATTCATAGAGCGGGGTCTTTCTATCCACAGGAGGAGTTTGAATTACCTCTGCACAACCGGAAAGCAGCAGGGTGAGAAGGGAAGCTAAAACCAGAAATCTTTTCATCATTTGTCTCTAACTGATTCTAGATTATTCGGTGATACCCGTCAAATTATGAATCCATTTTCTTGAACGGAAACG
>JACZIY010000456.1 GCA_014860845.1 Anaerolineaceae bacterium | reverse complement strand
ATCCGTACGTTTTTTGCGATGAACCATGAAATTCTAGCTTTAAGCACCTGATCCCCATCCTGGGGAGAATAGGGGATCAGGCTTAGAATAGGGACGAGGATTATGGCAATTTAGAACTTAAGGAAGGTCCTCGGATGTAGTTATTTTTTCCCGGGTTTTCCACCACCCAGATATACCCAGGCATCATATGCCTGTACGAGACCGTAGCCGTAGTAAACGTCACGACCCTCAATGCCAAGATCGTAGGCTGTGGCATTCATGGCTTCACGAATTTGTACATTGGTAAAAGTTGGATTCCAGCTCCAGATCAGAGCGGCGACGGCAGAGACGTGCGGGGTTGCCATAGAGGTTCCTCCCCAGGCTTCATACCCACTGACGTTCCAATAAGTATTTGCTGAGATAGTAGCATCATATCCTAATTTATTTGCAAACAGATACTCTCCATCATCACCACTCAGACTGACTACCACTAGGTCGGAGGAATTACCATCTCCTAAAGTGAAGTAATCATTTTCAGGGACATTATTGTAAATGATGACGCCAACTGCACCCCTTGCTGTTGCATTTGTTACTTTTTCGAAGAAAGTAACTGTACCACGCTTACACAGTGCTATCATTCCAGTTAGGTCAGAAGCTTCATCAATACAGTATCCACCATCTCCCAGAGGTGCACTAATTTCACCTTGAGAAGCAAATTCAACATGGTTAGCAAGATAATTTACTCCATCAACAAAAACCACATTTTCAGAAATAAATGGTAGGGTACTGAGAACACCCACACCTGGTGCAGCCAGTTCTACCTGGTCATTGAAGTTGGAAAAATCTGCAATTACCATGTTTTCATCCAGAGCACCAACAGAAATAACAGAATCATAGGAAGCTGGGTAATGATAATCTGGTAATCCATCATTACTGGCAGCAGCTACGGAAAGAATACCTTGAACATAGACTTTATTGAATGCCTGTTCTTCCTTTCCACTCTTTTTAGTGCTACTGAGGCTCATGCTGATGATGTTAGCACCATTATCAGCACACAAAAAAGCAGCTTCAATTAAGTCTGAGGCATGTGCTTTGGAAACCCACAATCCATCATCGCCGAAAATCTTGACGATATAAAGGGATGCAGTTCCAGGGGTAACACCAACCACACCGTAATCGTTATTCTGGGCAACGATGGTACCTGCTACGTGGGTTCCATGGCCATCGCCATCCAGCGTCCACAAACCGGGATCATCATTGGTTTGAGACCAGCCACCGGTGATATTCACACCCATAAAGTCTTCATGACCTGTATAGAGACCGGTATCAATGATACAGACGGTTCTGCCTGCTCCGGTAGGGGCTTTTTTGTCAATCTTGCCGTCCCGGTTGGCGTCCCAGATATCGCGCGCCTGCACCATGTCGACCCCATAAGGTACGACCTGTTCAGGCAGAATGGATTCTGCTGTCACGGCTGCCGTTTCGGAGGGCATATTGCG
>JACZIY010000455.1 GCA_014860845.1 Anaerolineaceae bacterium | reverse complement strand
AGAGATAATATAGTCCCTGTTGATGAAGTTATCAAGTTCACTAGATTATTTTTATCAAAAAATGGACCATTGCAAGGCAAAAAAATCGTTGTTACTGTTGGTGCAACACGAGAATCCATTGATCCGGTCAGGGTAATATCCAACAGATCAACAGGCTTACAAGGATGGTCAATTGCGCAGGCAGCTCTGGATAGTGGTGCAAAAACTGTTCTTATTACCACCATCCATAACAGGCCTGTGCCTTATGGAACAGATGTTGTAAAAGTTGATAATGCGCAAGAAATGAAAGAAGCGGTTTTGAAAGAGGTAAATGATGCAGATGTATTAGTCATGACTGCAGAAGTAGCTGATTTTAAACCGTTGAATTATTCCCCCCAAAAACTAAAGAAAGACGATGATTTAGCAAAGATAGAATTAGTGCCAACAGAAGATATTCTCTGGCATGTGGCTCAACAAAAATCCAATTGTCAGTGCCCTAAAATAACAATTGGATTTGCTTCTGAAAGTCAAAACCTTTTGGAAAATGCGAATATTAAATTAACTTCAAAAAATCTGGATTTCATAGTTGCAGATCATGTAACAAATTTTGATGAAAATAACGAGACGATTTTAAATCGGTTGACGATACTATATGCCGGTGGTGAAGTAGAAATTATCGACGACGTTGTTAAATCCTCGATTGGATTCTTAATTTTAGAACGAATTGAAGACCTGCTATGGAAGAAAACAAACAAATGAGAACAACTTTTTCCATTTTTGGATAAAGACCAGTGGTTTGATTTATAATCAAAGATCAGTAAATATTATTTATTCATCCTCCAGAATTTCTGGTTTAGAAATGAACTCCATATGAAAAATTTAGTGATATCAGATATCCATGCCAATTTAGAAGCATTTAAAAGTGTTTTGGAAAAATCAGGAAATTTTGATGCCGTTTGGTGTTTGGGTGATATCGTTGGTTATGGTCCAGATCCTAATGACTGTATTAATTTATTAAAGACGTTGCCTAACTTATCATGTGTGCTTGGGAATCATGATGCTGCGATTTTAGGTGATATGGATATCAGGTTATTCAATCATGATGCCAGATCCTCTATTGATTGGCAAAAAGCTCATATTTCTATAGAAAATTTTTCATACTTAAAGAATTTGCCAGAAAAAATCAATTTACCTGGTTGTCTTCTGGTTCATGGTAGTCCGCGATATCCGGTTTGGGAGTACATTCTTGATCCTTTCGTTGCCAGGGCAAATTTTGACCATTTTGTGGAAAACTTTTGTTTTGTCGGACATTCCCACCAAGGATTAATTTGTCGTTGGGATCCAGCCAAAGAAAAAATGGACTGGAACAGTCAGGTAAATAGTCATATGTACAAAATGAAACCAAGGATGATTCTGAATCCAGGATCCGTAGGACAACCGAGGGATAATGATCCTAGAGCATCTTATGGAATATTTGATGATGAATTAATGAGTTGGGAAGTTTTCAGAGTGGAATATTCATTTGAAACCACGCAACAAAAAATAAATGATCTTAAATTGCCAGGGAAAAATGCCCAAAGATTAGCTGGTGGTTGGTAGAATTTTTCACACACGGAACAATTTCATATTCATTTTCGTCATACAAATATATTGGGATTTGGGATTAACAAAGAGGAGGAAGAATGAAACTAAAGATTTTCGTTGGGTTATTGATATTAAGTCTAATATTAGCGGGTTGTGCATCGGCAAAATCGACTGAAAATATAGCCATGGACGGTGATTTTGCACAGGCAGAGATGCCAGCAGGAATGCCAGCTCCAATGGAACCACAGTATGCTGAAGAATACAGTATGGATAAGGCATACGATGAAGCTGGTGTATCCAGTGATATTCAGACAAACGGCATTGAAAGAATCGTTATACGAAACGCCGACTTATCCATTGTTGTGGATGAACCAGCCACAGCAATGAATACAATTGGTCGGATGGCAGAACGAATGGGTGGATATATTGTCAGTTCCAATACATGGAAAACCAGTAACTACAAGGGTATTGAAATTCCCGAGGCAAATATTTCCGTTCGAGTACCAGCAGCAGTTTTAAATCAAGCCTTGGAAGAAATAAAAGCCTTATTAAATGACAAAGAACTCGATCTTTTAAGTGAGAATGTTTCTGGACAGGATGTCACCAAAGAATATACCGATCTAAACTCCCGCCTTAAGAATCTGGAAGAGGCAGAAGCACAATTAAAATTAATTCTGGATGAAGCATACAAAACTGAAGATGTTCTAAATGTATTTGACCAGTTAACTTATTATCGGGAACAAATTGAAGTTACCAAAGGTCAAATCAAGTATTACGAGGAGTCTGCTGCTTTATCTTCTATCAGTGTGAGAATCCAGGCACATGAAGCTGTGAATCCAATTACAGTTGCAGGCTGGAAACCTTCTGTTACAGTTAGCAAAGCACTTCAATCATTGATTAATGCTTTGCAGTCGATCGTTGATGGTGCTATCTGGCTGATTTTGTTGATCATCCCGATACTGGTAATCATCTTGTTGCCATTCTACCTGTTATTCTTACTGGTTCGCGCTTTGGTAAGAAGAAGTAAACGAAGGAAAGAAGAAAAAAATAAAATTTCTGAATAATCAAATTAAGCCCCGCAAGGGGCTTTTTTATTGAATTAAGATAGTTGCATGGTTTTCAAAAGAAACTTGAATTCTATATACCGAATTTGATTCTTCTTCAAAGGGAATTTGTTCTCCATTGAGATAAATTCTTTCCGGAGTCTCTATCAATTTAACAAAAATATCTCCCTGTGCATTTCTGGGCAGGTCTAAATCCAGTTCAATTCCCTCAGAAGTTATTTCCATACAACTTATTTCCAAACCCATTGATATATGTAGATTACCTCCTAAATACTGATTATCTGAAAGTACAGGTCTTACACCCAACAATGCTACACCATGAGCTGGAAGTGATGGAAAATGAAGAGGTTCACCAGCTTTGATCAGATGAATTTTATTTTCCCAGAATGAATAAACCCAATAACTTAATTGTGGTAAACCATAGTCCGGAAAACTTAAATATGTTTCGCGAGATTCATCTTTCCAATTAAAACGTGCCAAAATATTCCATTCTCCGATACTATTATTAAGGTCTAAACGTAAATTATGCGGTGTGGTGGTATCCAGCCAATCCATCACATTGGCTCGTTTTCCAATTATTGGTAATAGGACTTCGATAATTCTTCGTCGTTCCTGTGGCAATTTTGGTAAATCATCTGAGACTAATAATGATCCACCAGTTATGGCGATCAAAGAAGCTAATGAATGAATTTCGTGGATGGATAAATTAATCTCTGGACGAACCAGTAAACAATCTGGATCATTTATCCACCAGCGATTGTGTTGTTCTGCTCTGGTAATAATGTTCTGAATAGCATTTTTAGCAGAAGGCATATGTGGTTCTTTTTTGAAGAAAAGAGAAATTCCATTAAATTGTGGTGACCAATTTCCGCTTACGTCTGCACCGATTCGATTAGCCTGTACCAAACCTACTACGGATCCTAAAGGTGCACCACATGCTAACAAAAAGGTATCTTCTCCTGCACTTAATCGAATTTCCTGCATTGCTTTGCGTAGGATCTGTGCACGGGTTTGCGTGTTATCAAAACGGTTACCTTTCAAAGCACCTGCATAAAGAAAATCTAATTTTAGGTAAGGGAAACCCCATTTTTGAACGGCTGTTTCAATCATTTCTTTTACAACATCGATTGCACCCGGTACAGTCAAGTCGATAGCTTGCGTAAAAACATTCCATACAAAACCAGCATTGACTGGTCTTCCACTTTTTTTTCTTAGAATCATTTCTGGGTGGTCAATAGCGAAATCACTGTTGGGATGCAATATAAAAGGTGCCATCCATAAACCAGGTGTATGACCTGAACTTGAGATCTTTTCAGCGAGGGGTGCTACACCGTGAGGAAATCCTTTACGAAATGAATACCAATCGCCGATTTCTTTTTGGTAACCATCATCAATTTGGATCAATGAAAGCGGCATTTCTGCTTTTACTTCATTAATTGTTTTTAAATTCCGTAATATCTTGTCTTCATTAATATTTTGATAAAAGTGATACCAGGAACACCAGCCAGCAGGGATTTTATTCGTAATTTGAACCTGATTCTCCCGGCTTACTGCTTCATAATATAAAGCTAAAGGATCTGGTTGGTCAAAATAAAAAGGAAACATAATTGCCCAGTCAGTTGAGAAATTCTGTCCGGGCACGAGGATCGTCCTGTCTCCATTCGCCCACAATCTGATTTTTGTTTTTAAGGAAATATTGGCTTCAATAGAACCAAATTGTTGTTTTTGGGACAAAAAACCAAAAAGGTAAGCACTTCGGGAATTTCGATCAGCTAAAACACCAAAAAAGTCACCACTAAAATGACCTGTTTGGCGGAAGACAGGAGTGCCGGGATTCTGAACCATGACATCCTGGAAAAACCTTAATCGAGTATGATGTTGAACCTGATCGTCCCTATAAGTGCCAGTATGGGACCAGGACTGCCATCCATTGGCGTGAAAAGTGAAATTTGCTTTTATGGTCTCATTTGCCCGAACCAATTTACTATCAAGATCATGGACAGAGTCTCCAATATTTAGCAATTCAATAAAATTAACAAAAATAGGTGAAGAAGACTGGTTTTCTAAGACAGCATTCCATAAAAAGATTGGAAGTTCTTCACTTAATGCAAAAGTTAGCCTTACGATCTGAGATAATTCTTCAATAAAAATGGAAAATTCCAATTGATGTAATTTTCCATGGAGCGAGTCTGTGGTTGTCTTCATCAACTGATATGGATTCCAGGATTTCGTTATCAGGTTGTGTTTAATTCCATCTTTAATGATCTGTATTCGTAATGACGCGTTTTGAATGGATGGCAGACCGATTCTCTTTGAATCGAGGTTGATCGTTCCTGTTTCTGGATTACAGGAAAATTTAAAAAAGTTATTTTGAATTTCAACAGGGGGCATATTTCTCCTGGCCTTATTCCATATTATTATTTGACGACCTTGTGCTTATTGTATGCCATTTTACATGTGTTTGTCTGAATTCGCTTGAATTTCTAGAAAAAATCCTGTTTTTCAATTATTATCAATGCTTATGGAGAATCTGCATTGAAAAGATCGAAGGGAAGAATCATTTCAAGGATTATCGGTATTGGCTTTATTGTCATCAGTTTGATGATTACTTTTATTTCATTCCAAAAGTCAACCCAACAGGTCTGTGTATTTCCCGCAGGTTCTACCATAGCATTCGTGGATGTGAGCGGATTGGATCAAGAGCAAGCCAAGATGAAATTAACATCGGTCTATGAAAAACCTATTCGAGTTCAGTTGGGCAATTCATCTTTTACCTTTTCGAATGAACAGATTGGACTTGTGATCCATTATGACGAAATGGTGTCAGAACTAGATTGTGGGTTTGACGATCAGTTTTCGTCTTTCTGGTCATTTGTTTGGTATCAACCAAAAAATGAAGTTATCAGCATAGATTTATTTTTTACAATGAATGAAGAGGCATTAAGTTCAACAATTAACGAAAAAATTAAACCTTATGTGTCTTTGGAACCACAACCATACAAACCTGTTCCGGATACTACAAGGTTTGAACCAGGAACATCAGGGATTGCTTTTAATCAAGTTGAATTGGTAAATCGAATCAAACAAGAGATCACACAAATTAACAAGAACATAATCCAGTTGGAATTAATACATATCCCAGCACCATCTCCAACAATCGAACAAATAACTGAACAGGTAAGATCGATTGTCATGAATGAAGATTTTTCTGGAGTGGTTGAAATATATGCTGAACGCATGAGTGATCATCAGAAGATCCAGATTTTGAATTGGTACGGGGAAGAGATAGAACCTGGAGTAGCATTTACAGCAGCGAGCACAATGAAAATTCCAATCATGTTGTCAACTTATTGGCGTGATGATTTGCCACTGAGTGAAATGATGGCAGAATGGATTGAATACATGATTGTTTATTCAGAGAATGATCCTGCGGATCGGCTTATGGAACAGATTGACGCGATTAGAGGCCCTTTACTGGTTACAAATGACATTCAGTCATTAGGTTTGGAGAATTCCTTTATTGCAGGTTATTTTTATCTCGGAGCTCCCTTATTGAACCTTTATGAAACACCTGCGAATCAGCGTAGCGATGCTTTTATTGATCCCGATGTTTACAATCAAACAACGCCTGAAGATATTGGAAAATTACTTTCAATGATTTACGATTGTTCCATTAATCCATCTGCAACACTGATAAGTGAAACACAAGGGAAAGTCACCCAGGAAGAATGCAATTTAATCATTGAAACCTTAGCTGCCAATAAAATGGGTGCATTAATGGAAGCAGGATTACCGGAAGGATTAATGATTGCACACAAACACGGTTGGAGCCAGGAAAGAGATGGGTTGGTGCATTCATTCAGTGATGTAGGGATTGTCTATAGTCCCGAGGAGGATTTTGTTTTGGCTGTATTCACATATAGCCCTGATCAACTCCTATTCGACATTGCCAATCCTTTAATCGCCAGAATATCACAGACAATTTATAACGGTTTCAACCCCAATAATCAAATCGCATGGCCGTTTCCTGAATAGGTTGTTTCTAGACTTTTGGCAACAGGATTCCTTGTTGTTGCTGGTATTTCCCTTTTTTATCTGCATATGAAATTTCACAAGGTTCGTCCCCTTCTAAAAAGATGACCTGAGCAAGTCCTTCATTTGCATAAATTTTTGCAGGCAAGGGCGTTGTATTTGAAATTTCCAGTGTAACGAAACCTTCCCATTCTGGCTCAAAAGGTGTCACATTCACAATAATGCCACAACGCGCGTATGTGCTTTTGCCAACACAAATGGTCATGACACCGCGAGGAATTCGGAAATACTCAACTGTTCTTGCCAGGGCAAAGGAGTTTGGTGGAATGATGCAAACCTCTCCTTGTTGTTAAGCCATTTTTCGAATCCAATGATCTGATTTTAAACCCATATTAATCCTCCGGTTGTAAGAGTACGATTGTAAATTCGTTGCCTTTTATCGAAATATATTTCTCCACAAAATATTGATACGCAAATGCGCTTACCCGATATTCCCCTTCAGGCAAATTACTGATGACAAAATTTTCCCCCCAATTTTGTTCGCTGGAAATGGTTTTGGCGTAGGTTTCCGCGTAGATGGATGTTCCTGGCACCAGAATGCCATTCTCGATTCTTTGAACAACAACTGACACTCCGGGAATTGGATTACCATCCTGACTGATCAACGAACCGATTAGTATACCCACATCCGGTTGATCTGCTGTTGGTAACAAGGGTAAAAACAG
>JACZIY010000454.1 GCA_014860845.1 Anaerolineaceae bacterium | reverse complement strand
GTCGTCTCAAGACTCTTAAGTAATCCGGGAATGGCATGTAGGGCGCTCTGCTTCCAGGTTTCAGATTGTTCCATCTTGGGTTGCATGTATACATTATTGACCGCACAAAGAATCTGCAAGAGACGATAGAGCATCATCCGGCGCACTTCCGGTTTGGTGCCATATCCCTGCAGGAAAGCGATCCGCCATTGATCGAACATGAATGTGAAGGGTGCTTCAATCAGAAATGTCAGATCATAAGCTGGATCCCACCAGAAGGTGTCTCCCAGCCCGGTAATACGGGTTACCTGCCAATCGGGTCCTTGTTTTTCCAGATAGATCGCCCAGGGGAAAGCGCTGCCATGCACCAGCACCGGTTTATGATTCTTTAAATAAGCTAAATTTGCCTGCCAGACATCCACAATTCGTTGATAGAGTAGTTTGTTCAGAACACCTTTGCTAACCAGTGCAGCCCCGCTGCCACCCACAATTTCATTTTCAAACAGGTAATCTGTGGGAGAGACATCTATCAATTGTTCAGGATCATTCACCCATACGCCCGACTCTTTTCCCTGAATCGCATGTAAACGTCGATAGAACTGACCAATACCCCGATACATGGCTTTAATCTCATCATCCGGTTTCAGTCGCATCAAGCGATCCAGACGTTCTCCTGGGCCTTGTTCAACGACAATAAATGCATGACCAATCTCCTGTAGACTGTCATCCACCACCAGCACGGGTGAGACTGGCAAACCATTCTTCTCGAGAATTTCGGTTACCCGGTATTCATGTACGCTGCTATCGATCCAATCCGAATTTACATTAAATTTATAGACCACTGCCTTTCGATCGGAAAAATGGACGCGGAAATTATGGCGCACCCAGGAACCCAGATCCTCAATCCATGAGATTGTGTTGTCCGGAAAATGAGATTGAGCTAAACGGAGCACATCGGTTTCAGTTATCATACCTCTCCTCCCAAATTTGATTTTACATCAAGTTTAGCAGAAGGCAAACTAATTTCTAACTGATTAGTTCAGTCAACACAATTGGATTTGATGACCTGTTCATACCAATATCCGCTGTCCTTGATAATACGCTGTTGCGTTTCGTAATCCACCCAGACGATGCCAAAGCGTTGAGCGTACCCATATGCCCACTCAAAATTATCAAACAATGACCAGACAAAGTAACCAGCCAGTGGAATACCAATTTCGATGGCTTTATGTGCTACGCGCAAATGTTTACGCAAATAATTAATCCGGTGATTATCCCTAACACGACCATCGGAATCGGGAGCGTCAGAATAACTGCAACCATTCTCTGTTATATAGATTTTCGGTATATGGTATTCAAAATGCAAGCGTCCCAGGACATGTAATAAGCCCTCGGGATAAACTTCCCACCCCATTTCAGTGTAATTTTCCTTGTTTTCTGGTGCTGGGAAGAGTGTCTGCGGTAGATTTTGTTCTTCCGGAATATCTGTGTTGCGAGTCACAATGCGCCGGTAGTAATTTAAACCAATGAAGTCTATCGGCGTGGCAATGGCTTCCATATCACCGGGTTGCACATAAGTTGTCCCTTCCAATATAAAATGGAGTAACTCTGCAGGGTAAGGATGTCCTGCCAATGCTTCCAGATACATGCGCACCCAAATAGCGTCTTGTTCCAACCTTGTATGCCGGTCAGCCACACTGACTGAGGCAGAAGGAGTGTGATTAGCGTTGATCACAATCCCTATCTCACTACCTGGGCTATTCTGGCGGATCAATGGTATTGCCCATCCATGTGATAATAACAGGTGATGAGCACTTTTGAGTGCGGAAACCATATCACCCTTGATGCCAGGGGCATGGTCACCGTGACGATATCCCAGGTTGGCAACCACCGACGGTTCATTGTGGGTCATCCAGTGTTTGACACGGTCTCCCAAAGCACGGGTGATCACATCCGTATATTCCACGAAAGCTTCAGCTGTACTTCGAACAGGCCAGCCGCCAGCTTCAAACAATACCTGGGGTAAATCCCAGTGATACAAGGTAGCAAAAGGCTGAATGCCTGCCTTGAGCAATTCATCCACCAACCGACTGTAAAAATCAATTCCTGACTGGTTAACTCTTCCAAGTCCCATGGGCAATATTCTTGGCCAGCTGATCGAAAATCGATAAGCCTTCAATCCCAGCGTCTTCATCAAAGCTACATCTTCCCTGTAACGGTGGTAATGATCATCTGCAACATCGCCAGTATCATTGTTAAGGATTTTTCCTGGAGTGTGTGAGAAGCGATCCCAGATGGATTCGCCCTTGCCATCCTCGTTCCAGGCACCTTCGATCTGATAGGATGCGGTAGCTGCACCCCAAATAAAATTTTCAGGAAAGTGTAATTTTGTATCCATAGCCCTCCAGTGAGTTTCGATTGAGTGATTTTAACCCAGATTTGAATTATGTGCTTTCAATTCACAAACAAAAGAGAAGAACAAACAATTCTTCTATAAACCTCATTTTTCAACCATTCAATGACACTTCACAGAATATTTTTCGTATAAATAATGTATCCTTTCAATAATGAACGGTCAGAGTGTTTTTTGGTTGATGTGAGTCCGTCAAAAAACAAACGCTTACCCCGATTTATTGAGATGAGAAAATAATGATTGATTTTTTGTAAAGCTGGTTGAATCATGAAACTGCCAGCATGAAAGGATGCTTCACATGGATAATCGCAGTGGCTGTCTGGTTGGCTTGCTCAAGCTCTTTTTACTTGACAAAGTTTTCGACTGGCTGCAGAGCCGTTTTGGCTTTGGCCAGGGTTGCATGGGGTGTGGATGCGGTGTGATCCTGTTAATTGCTTTCCTGATTATTGCTGGGTCAATTATCTTCGGAACGAACTGGTTTAGTTTCTTCTAACCTCAATTCACAGATACTTTGTGATAAAAAAATATAAAATTGACAATGTTTGTCGATATCTTATAATGAAGAAATGTTCTTAGGCATTTTTTTATGATAAGGAGATTTAAACGAACCCGGATGATCCAAAAATTCAAATCGACACGAAAAGTTTTGATGATCCCATCATTGCTTTTGAAGACCCATTGGTCGCATTAACGAAAGAAACATCCGACATCACCCGAATAACGGAAAAAACTACTATCGCACCAAAAACACCTGCGCCTCTTCCAACAAAAACTATAAATAAGTGAAATCTTACAAGTTATGAACGCCAGGTAACAATCTGGTTACCGCCTGCCTGCTTGGAAATTGACCATGCCTGATTGGCATGCTCCTGGAGCAAGCCTAATCTTTTTTCATGATCTGCACTGGTACAGGCAATTCCCATGCTGATGGTAATTTTTATTTTCTGTTTATTCAATTCGAAGACATGTTCGCGCACATGTTGAAGTAGCCGTTCTGCCAGCATTTGAGCGTGTTTGCAATCCGTGTTGGGAAGTAGAATAACAAATTCCTCACCACTGATCCGCCATACCACATCACGCTGCCTGAATTCATTCCGGAGCATGTGTGCCAGATCTAACAGTATCTGATCTGCAATCAGATTCCCATACTCCTGATTGACTTTTTTGAACTGGTCCACATCTACCATGATCATGGAAACGACTTTACCGTAATGCTCAACATTAAGGTGATCATTCTCCAGGATGGTGAGAAAGTGTTTGCGGTTCAACAATCCCGTTAACGGATCAGTAATTTGGGATGGAGTAGATGCCAATTGAGATAGGCGCATCAGATTGAGCTGCTCCCGTAAGCTGCGACTATGTTTGCCTAAGAGTCTGGAAGTTTTCTGGGTCTGCTCCACCTGGTGCATGATTTCTAAACTTCGGACGCGTTGCACATCCTGTTCTTTTACAATCTGTTTTTCATAGCGATAGAAACTCTCAAAGTGATCAAGGGATTTATCAAAGCTGCCAATTTGTTTATATCCACGCGCCAGGGCACGATGGATGCGGATACCTTCATGGCGCATATCGAGCTGTTCGGATAATGCCAAAGCTTCCTGCAAGCGGCTGAATGCCAGATTGTAATCTTGTTTTTCAAGGGTAATCTGACCTATTGCCAGTAACACACGTACTTTTCGATAGAGCAATCCATGATCTTCGCTGATCTGCAATGCCTGGTCCAGATGTTCGAGAGCTACTTCATAATCTCGGAGTGCTTCATGAACACGGGCATGAATGACCAATGCCTTGGTTAATTTATCCATGGCTTCAAAGCTGCGATAGATATTGATGGCCTTACGCACATGCTGTTGTGCCCGGTTAAAATCACCGTTTCGCGTGTTCAATAAACATAAATTGAGGTGAATATCAGCGTGGGTTTTATTGGTTGTCACATCTTCCAATTGATCAAATGCTTGCTGGAAATAGCGTTCCGCCCAATCCAGTTGCCCCATCTCCATATATTGCCGCCCAACCAGGTTGTAGAGTCCCGCCTGCCAGCGTTGATTGGCGAGTGTCTCATAAAAACTCAATGCCTGCCATGAAAATTCGAAACCCTCTGGAGCATTTCCCAATACGAAGTTTGCCTTGGCAAGTACTTCAAAAGCACGCCCGTTCAATAACTCGTCTTTGATCTGGGTAATCAGGGGCAACGCCTGGTAGATGCTGGAAATTGCCAGTTCAAAGTTCGTTGTTTCCAGGTTGAGAAGCCCCCTTGTGAACAGGCTATTCGCCACAACAGTGGAGACCTCCGGATTTGATTCATCCAGACTCTGCGCCAGACTTACAGCTTCATCCACTACTCTTATGGCGTAGGAAAGATTGCTATCCTCCAATATCAGAGCTAATTCATTCAGTAGTTTGACCTTTTCAAATGAATCCTGGGTCAGATCGATTTTTTGTTCCAGTTCCTCAATAAGTGCCTGCTTCATACCTTCACCACCATCTTCTGATAGCTAGATTCTACCCGAAACCAATAAATTTGGGCGATTTGGTATTTATGTCAGAAGGTCTACCGATTATTCATGATTGGCGGTCGGATCGGATTCATCTTCCCAGACTACAATATGCTGGGTATCACTTCTCCGGGCTTTTGCTAGAGCCTGATCTGCTCGTTGGATTAAGACGTCCACTGGAAGGTCTTTGATAAATTCCACCAATCC
>JACZIY010000453.1 GCA_014860845.1 Anaerolineaceae bacterium | reverse complement strand
CGGACCTGAACCTTCTGACCAACTCATGTATGTGCCCATCCGGTCCTGCCCGGTGACTGATCCATTCGGGGTGGATATCATGATCTTCGCTAGATTAATTTAGGCACAATATCGTTTTCTCGAGAAAGATTTTTTCCTTATTTCGTTAAAAATCAGTTGACAATTAAATTTCAAACAATATAATTCAAATCATATTGAATTAGTTAACGAGGATTTAATGGAAGATAAAAATTATTCTGAAAAAGATTTGTCAGAATTAATAAAGTGGCTAAAAGTTATAGGTGAACCTAAAAGAATAAGACTATTAGAAAAAATAATCGAAGGGGTTCAGTGTAATTGTGAATTAGGAAGCTCGTTGCAAATGGCTGCTAACCTGACGTCACACCACCTCTCCATCTTAAAAGATTCGGGATTGATTAATTCAGAGCGTGACCCGATTGATGGGCGCTGGATTTATTATTCAATCAATTTACAGGCAATGCAGGATATGAAAAGTGCGTTGAACAGCTTTTTTGATGAAAAAAGGATTCAACCCAGAAACTCTACTTGTGGGCCAAAACCAGATGGAAAAGAAGTATCAGCAGAATTAAAAATTTGAAATGGATCTTTTTGAGGATATGCATTTATGCCCAAAATTTTTACAGATTCTAAAGGACAATTCACGATCCCGGAAGATTTTCTGATTCGCCGACGCTTAGAACCACAGGCTGAGTACTGGCTGGATGAGCGGGATGGTGATCTCGTTTTGCATTTTTCTTTGCCGGATGCAAAAAAACTTTACATTGAAGTAACAACCGCCTGTAATTTGAATTGTCACACCTGTATCCGTCAATCCTGGGTTGCCCCGAATGCACACATGAGCATGGATATTTTTCAAAGGATTATGGATAGCCTACCAGATCTTCCCCAATTGGAGCGGGTTGTTTTTACCAGTTTTGGGGAGCCATTGGTACACCCCAGGATCTTTGATATGATCGCAGCCATTCGGTCATATGGGCTGGATGTGACCCTGGGTTCGAATGGTATTCTCTTGTCTGAGAAGGTGGCTAGAAAACTGGTCGAGCTGGGCGTCGATCTACTGATGGTTTCGATTGATGGCGTGAAACCAGAAGTATATGAAGATGTTCGTGATACACAACTCGACAATGTTCTTCATAATTTGAAGCGCTTTAACCTGATCAAAGAAGAAGCTGGAACTCGAAAGCCAACCCTGGGCATTGAGTTTGTAGCCTTGAAGCGGAATAAAGATGACCTGTTGGATATCACCGATCTGGCAACCGAGATCAATGCCTCCCAGATCATCGTGACAAATGTCTTACCCTACTCCGAAGAAATGAACGCCGAAAAATTATATGGCTATGAGCCGGTGGAACCTTTGAAAACCAGTCGCTGGCCGGCAAAAACGAATTCCTGGGGTCGCTGGGGAGTGATTGAATTGCCCCGAATGCATTTTGGATCCGAACAACGTTGTCGCTTTGTGCATAACAATTCGATTGTCGTGGGTTGGGATGGCGAAGTGGCACCCTGCTATGCCTTATCACACAGTTATGAGTATTATGCCATTGATGGGGTTAAGAAATCGGTGCAACGACACACCTTCGGCGATATCAAGAAAAATTCATTGGCAGAGATCTGGATGAGTGAAGATTTTGTGCGCTATCGCAGCGAAGTACGAGCTTTTCATTTTCCGTCGTGCGCGGATTGTGATATCCGTGATACCTGTGATTTGCGTCTGACCAATGAAGCCTGTTGGGGTATGAATCCATCCTGCTCCGATTGTTTATGGGCGCAGGATATCGTTAAGTGCCCTTAGAAAATTCAATACTTTGTGGATTTTTTTAACTGAAACAATCATCAACTAAAAAGATTTTATTAGATTAATAATGACAAAAAGCATTTCTAATCATGACGTCAATCGTTGTGAAGATAAATTATTCAAGCTATAATACATTCAATAATATGAATATGTCATCTGAAAATTCTGAAGATCAAATTGCAAAGTTCCTTAAAGCCCTGGGTCAATCCGTTCGCATCCAGATCGTTCTGATTATTGGTGAACAGGAAGCATGTGTCTGCCACCTGGAGGCAATTCTGGGGATTCGTCAGGCTAGGATCTCTCAACATTTGATAGCACTCCGCAATGCCGGAATCGTGTCAACCAGGCGCGACGGCAGGCATATTTATTACCGGCTGGAAAATCCAAAAATTCTCGATCTGGTTTATCAAACGGCAGAAATGCTTCAAATAGATGCAGCCCTATTAAAGGCATCATCCAACCGCATTGAACCTGGTTGTGTTTGTCCTCGTTGTGCTAAAGAAATGGCTGAATGTTAATTTTGTTCAGCAAATCCCTTGTAAAAAGTTAACAAAAGGAGTCCTTCATTATGGAACAAAAAAGTGTAACCAAGAGATTGTCATTTCTCGATCGTTATCTGACGTTGTGGATTTTCCTGGCGATGGCTATTGGAGTTGGAATTGGGTATATCATGCCCAATGCGATTGAAGCATTCAATCGAGCAGTTTCAGTAGGCACCACCAATATCCCGATTGCGATCGGCTTGATTTTGATGATGTATCCCCCATTGGCCAAAGTCCATTACGATGAATTGGGCAAAGTCTTTCGCAATTGGAAAGTTTTAGGTCTGTCACTGATCCAGAATTGGGTGGTAGGTCCCATTTTGATGTTTGTGCTCGCGATCATTTTCCTGCGTGGGTATCCCGAGTATATGTCCGGGTTAATTCTGATCGGGTTGGCGCGCTGTATCGCCATGGTGATCGTCTGGAACGAACTGGCAAAAGGTGATACCGATTATGCTGCCGGGTTGGTGGCGTTCAACAGCATCTTCCAGGTGTTATTCTTCAGTGTGTATGCCTATGTCTTCATAACCGTGTTGCCCACCTGGTTCGGCATGGAGGGCATCGCTGTCCAAATCACCATTGGTGAAATCGCCAAATCGGTATTCATTTATCTGGGCATCCCCTTCATTGCCGGCTTTATCACCAATATGGTGCTGACGCGCATCAAAGGCAAAGATTGGTATTACAAAACCTTCATGCCTAAAATCGGCCCGGTGACCCTGATCGCACTGCTGTTCACCATCCTGGTGATGTTCAGCCTGAAAGGGAATCTGATCGTATCCATCCCGCTGGATGTGGTGCGCATTGCGGTCCCCTTGCTGCTTTACTTTGTGATCATGTTCCTGGTCAGCTTTATGATGGGTAAAATTGTTGGCGCGGATTACAAACAGACAACCACTCTGTCGTTTACGGCGGCCTCCAATAACTTTGAACTGGCGATCGCGGTGGCAGTGGCCGTCTTTGGGTTGAGCTCCGGGCAGGCTTTTGCCGCGGTGATTGGTCCGCTGGTGGAGGTGCCGGTGATGATTGGTCTGGTGAATGTGGCCTTCTGGCTGCAAAAACGGTTGTTCAAAGGGGAAGTGATCCAGGGTGAACCCCAACCCGATATTTGCTAAATGAGGAAGTGAGCGGGATGTTCAAAAATCCCGCTCTTCAATGATATGAAGAAATCCGAAATTTTACGCATAGAGCTGGATGAAGACGGTCATCTGGTCATTCCCACGGAAGTCGCCACCGAATATGGATTGACGGATGGAGCTCTGGTGCGTCTGCAACATTCAGAGGGTGGGTTCAGGTTAACGCGCTCGACCACCAGCCTGGCACGCGTGTATATTGAAATCACCAATCTCTGTAATCTGAACTGCAGTACCTGCATGCGCAATGTCTGGGACGAACCCATGGGCAGCATGGATATGCCGACCTTCGAAAAAATCTTAGTGGATATCCAGGCGCTGGATCCCCTGCCAACCGTGTTCATTGGCGGCTTTGGCGAACCGTTAGCGCACCCACAATTCCTTGAGATGGTGGCGGCGGCGCGCAAAATGGGTGCCCAGGTG
>JACZIY010000452.1 GCA_014860845.1 Anaerolineaceae bacterium | reverse complement strand
AAATGAGATCAAATCTTTTGATCCAGTGGCAAACATACTGATTCGAATAATTCTTTCAAAAATTGTAATCGTTTCAACCAGGTGATCGAACGATACAACTGCAGCTTTTAAGAAAATACCTGCCATTCCAGCTAAATTTGCACCTAAAGCTAAAGATTTGGCAACATCCATACCTGTTTTTAGGCCACCACTGGCGAAAATTGGAATATCAGGAAATGACATGTTCGCTTTTACAAGCAAATCTGCTGTTGGTATTCCCCAATCAAGAAATGCTTCCGCAACCTTAATCCCAACGGGGTCCGCCAATCTGAATCTTTCCACCTGAGACCATGAGGTTCCACCAGCTCCTGAAACATCGATGGCTGCCACCCCGACATTCACTAGCTGTTTAGCAATTGCATCTGATATTCCCCAACCAACTTCCTTGACAACAACTGGAACAGATAAATGATGACAAATAATTTCTATTTTCTTCAAAAGCCCTGAAAAATTAGTATCTCCCTCAGGTTGAACTGCCTCCTGAAGAGGATTAAGATGCAAAATCAAACTATCAGCACCAATCATTTCTACTGAGCGTTTGCATTCATCAATTCCATAGCCATAATTCAATTGAACCGCACCTAAATTTGCAAACAATAATATATTCGGTGCAAATTTCCGAACGTTAAATGTTTCAATCAATGTTTTGTTTTCAATGGCTGCTCGTTGAGAACCAACCCCCATAGCCATTCCAAATTTATCGGCAGCTTGCGCTAACATTTGGTTAATTTGAAAAGCTTGAGGAGTTCCCCCTGTCATTGAAGAAATCAAAATTGGTACTGCAACAGTTTTATTAAAAATTCTTTGTGATAAATCGATTTCTTTAAAATCAATTTCAGGGAGTGCATTGTGAATAAATCTGAAATGTTCAAGACCATTACTTAAAGTGGACCTGACATCTTCTTCTATATTGATCCTTATATGATCATTTTTCCTGGATTTTATTAATTCTTCAGCCATAACTAATCCTGATATTAAGTGTTTTGTTCTTAGTATAGCAGAGCAGTCGCTACCAGCTATTTATTTGAGGACAATAAATTAAGAGCACTTGACAATATTATAAGTAAAGATACAATTTTGAAATATAATACTGTAGTATGTACTGGAGGAATAAATGAGTGATGTTTTTAATCAGATTAAAGCAATTATTGTTGATGTCCTGAAAGTTGATGATAGTGAAGTTTCCATGGAAACTCGATTTATTGAAGACTTAAAAGCCGATTCAATGGATCAATTTTTCCTTATTGATGGATTTAGCGAAAAATTTGATTTAGAAATCCCGGATGATAGTGCCAGACAAATCAAGACCGTTGGCGATGCAGTAACATATATTGAAGCAAATTTAAAGTAATAGAAAAGCACCTTATGGTGCTTTTTTTATCTATTAAGTAGAATGGCTATCTCTTCAGGATGTCTCGCAACTTGTACACCGACTTCTTGTAAAGCCTTTATTTTTTCTTCTGCAGTACCTGCTCCACTCTCAATGATTGCGCCTGCATGTCCCATTCTTTTGCCGGGAGGAGCCGATTGTCCTGCGATAAAAGCGACAACAGGTTTAGTCATATACCTAGAAATATAATCGGCTGCTTTTTGTTCATCGGTCCCACCAATTTCACCAATCAACACAACCTGATCTGTTAATGGATCCATTTCAAACATTTCTAGTAAGTCAATATAACTCATACCACTGATCGGATCTCCACCAATTCCTATACAGGTGCTGGTGCCAATTCCTAATAACATCATTGCATATAAAACTTCATAAGTCAGGGTTCCTGATCGGGATATTACCCCCACATTTCCAGGCATTGTGATGTTTCCTGGGATTATTCCAACTTTTGCCTCAGAGGGAGTTATTAATCCGGGGCAATTTGGACCAATTAGTTTACTTCCTTTCTGATCCAGATATTTTCGTACCCGCATCATATCTCGAACTGGTATTCCCTCAGTAATACACACAATTAACTCTATGCCTGCGTCAGATGCTTCCAGCATTGCATCTCCAGCAAAATGAGCAGGGACAAATATAACTGATACATTTGCTCCTGTTGCTTCTCTGGCAACTTTAACTGAATCAAATACCGGCACTTTACCTTCAAAAACCCACTCCCCACCTTTTCCTGGTGTAACACCAGCTACTACATTGTTTGCATATTGGTACATTTGCCAGGCGTGAAAATTTCCTTCATTTCCCGTAATACCCTGAACCAGGATACGACTATTTTTATTTACAAGAATACTCATAATACACCGCCTGTTGAAAGACGAACAGAAATATTGGCTGCTTCAACCAATGTATTCGCTGTCTGTATTTTTTCATTAGCAAGCAATTTGCGACCTTCGTCAGCATTTGTTCCGACCAATCTTACAACCAATGGAACTTTTGTTTTCACATCCGCTAATGCTGATAATAATCCTTTGGCAACTTCATCACAACGGGTAATACCACCGAAAATGTTAATCAAAATAACTTTAACATTTGGATCAGAGAGGATGATCCTTAAGGCTGAAGCTACTTTCATCGCCCCGGCACCTCCACCAATATCCAGAAAATTGGCAGGTTTGCCACCAAATTGAGTGATTATATCCATCGTTGCCATGGCAAGCCCAGCACCATTGACCATACAGCCAATATCACCATCAAGTTTAATGTAAGACAGACCATATTTTTGCGCTTCAATTTCAGCTGGCGTTTCTACATCCAAATCTCTTAATTCCATCATTTCCGGATGTCGGAATAAAGCATTATCATCAATGATCATTTTCGCGTCTAAGGCAATTAACCGCTTGTCCTTAGTGATGACCAAAGGATTTATCTCTGCTAAAGTGGCATCGGTATCGAGATATGCTCTGTAAAGGCCACGAAGAATCTTGATAAATTGCTTCCAATACTCACGTCTAAGATCAATTCCCAGAGCGATGTCTCGAACTTGAAAATCCTGTAATCCTAATAATGGATCAATTGACAACTTGAAAATTTTTTCCGGGGAGATTTGGGCAACTTCCTCAATATCAATCCCTCCAGAGGATGAAGCAATCACTACTGGTTGCCTGCAATTTCGGTCATTGGTTATACCCAGATAAATTTCTTGATCAATTTCAACAATTTCATCAACCAATATCTTTCTAACTGGCAATCCTTTAATTTCCATCCCTAAAATTTCTGTAGCAAGTTCTTTAGCCTGTTTTGGATCCCTGGCGAGTTTTATACCGCCTGCTTTTCCCCTGCCACCTACCAACACCTGAGATTTTATTACAACCCTTCCACCTAATTCTTCTGCAATCTGTTTTGCCTCAGAAGCAATATTAGCTACTCTTCCCCTTGGTATAGGTACATCAAAACGATCAAATATTTTTTTTGATTGGTACTCGTGAAGTTTCATTAATGCTCCCCAGAACGAAATCAAAAATTATTTAGAAATTAAAATTATTGAATAAAATAAAGAAGGTAAAAG
>JACZIY010000451.1 GCA_014860845.1 Anaerolineaceae bacterium | reverse complement strand
AGCAATATTCGCTCCACAGGTAGTGCGATACATCCTGGCACCAGGGTTTGTGAATGATCCTGAAAAGTTTCAATTGACTGTCCAGTTACTCAGGATCATATTGCCTTCAACCGTTATTTTCAGCATTTCAGGCTTAATGATGGGTATATTAAACGCTCACCAGAGTTTCCTATTCCCTGCGTTAGCGCCATCCATGTATTCACTGGGGATGATTTTTGGAGTTGTATTTTTATCTCCCCATATGGGTATCCTTGGATTAGCCTGGGGTGTTGTTCTGGGAGCGGGTTTACATTTGCTGGTGCAATTACCAAAATTGATTCGGTTAGGTGGTAATTATTGGCCAATATTGGGACTTGATAACCCATCAGTCAGACAGGTTGGGATTTTAATGTTACCGAGATTGGCTGGCGTGGCTGTGGTTCAGCTCAATTTTCTGGTGAATACCAATCTGGCATCTCGCTATTCAGAAGGTAGTGTTACCGGCCTGACCTATGGCTTTACGTTGATGTTAATGCCTTTGATGTTAATTGCCCAGGCAATCGCTACTGCATCCTTGCCGACTTTTTCTGCCCAGGCCGCATTGGGAAAATTGGATGAGATGCGGAATTCACTTTCGACAGCGTTGAGAGCAGTTTTTATGCTTTCCATTCCTGCAGCTGTTGGCATGATCCTCTTGCGGATTCCTTTAATAAAGGTGTTGTATGAAAATGGAACGACATTTACCACAGAATCGACTGAATTAGTTGCCTGGGCTTTATTGTGGTATACGGTTGGGCTGGTTGGTCATAGTGCGGTTGAAATTCTCAGCCGGGCGTTTTATGCCATGAAGGACACCCGCACGCCAGTAATTATTGGGGTAATCGCCATGAGTTTAAATATATTACTGAGTCTTATTTTAGGACCAGTGTTTTTACGGATTGGCTGGTTAGCAATTGGTGGGTTAGCACTGGCGAATAGTATCGCCACTGGTCTGGAATCCATTGTTTTACTGATCATCTTGCGGAAGCGCTTGAAAGGACTGGAAGGAAGAAAAATCTTCCAGTTGCTTTGGAAAGTTCTTCTATCGGTTACAGTGATGGGAACAGCGCTATGGTGGTTAGTCGATTTTACGAATTTATCGAATGGAGTAACTCTTGCGATTGGTGCATTAGCTGGTGCTGGAATATTTGCTTTTTCTTTGCTGGTTTTTCGGGTTGAAGATTTCACTATATTGGTAAAATATTTTATGAGAAAAATTAGAAGAAATTAATACTTGTCGAAATTTTAGTTATAAAGGAGGTAATCATGACTGATGGAATTGGAAAAGATTTTTTAGAAAAAACAAAATATAAATATTTATCGGAATCATTACAACGCAAGGGAGTGCCGCAACCTGCATTGGAATTATCCTATGATTCAACTGCTGAGTTGATTTCATTACCTGATCCGGAAACTTTGCCTGCATACCCGATGGACCTTCGCCGTGCCATCGATCAACGCTGTACCGTAAGACGTTATCAGGATCAAGCATTAACGCAGGAAGAATTGTCTTTTCTATTGTGGACTACCCAGGGTGTAAAATCAGTTACCAATCGACCGGTAACACTGCGAACTGTTCCTTCCGCAGGCGCTCGACATGCATTTGAGACCTATCTGGTTATTAATCGGGTTGAAGGGATCCAGCCAGGACTGTATCGCTATATCAGTTTGGAACATGCTTTGTTACCAATCGATATGGATGAAGAGATCGCTGAAAAAGTCGCTGAAGCCTGCCTGCAACAAAATCAGGTGACAAAAAGCGCAGTGACATTCATCTGGGTAGCTGTAACAGAAAGAATGTATTGGCGCTACGGAGAACGCGGATACCGTTATTTACACCTTGATGCTGGCCATGTATGTCAGAACCTTTACCTGGCAGCTGAAGCAATTAATTGCGGGGTTTGTGCCATTGCAGCCTTCGATGATGATCTCTTGAATGAGTCCCTTCATCTGGATGGGCAGGAATTGTGGGCGATATACTGTGGAGCACTCGGAAAAAGATAATAAAAGAAAAATCCCCGCTTTAGCGGGGATTTTTGTAACAATTTCAAATTTATTCTACAGGTAATGGGTTACTGCTAACATAATTAGCCCAATCATTACCCAGGATGATGATCACATCAACAGCAGAAGTAGGATCAAATCGATTGGTCAGTCTTGGTTTTCCTAATCCAGCATCTTCATACATTTTGAATAAAGCCTGAATGGAGTATGGCTTCGCATTATAAAGGGTAATACTCGTGACATCCGATGCCTGCGCATTGGTTTCTTCAATGATATTGAAGCCTTTTGATTTCAGGTATGTAGCTGTTTCGCCAGCCAATCCGGTATACCAACTCCCATTTTGTACTGAAACACGGGCATTTTCAATTTTCACCAGATCAAAAATATCAACCGGTTCACCACCGGCTTGGGATTGAATAGCCACTGGACTTAAAGGGCCTCCTGTGCGAAAGACTTCATCCCGCAATAATCGGATTTTGTCGGGAAT
>JACZIY010000450.1 GCA_014860845.1 Anaerolineaceae bacterium | reverse complement strand
TTGTGCTAAAAACCTGGTCGACTCAGATTCAATTGCTCACCTTCTAACCCAGGGTGGTCTCAGGGGAGTAGAAAAACCAGAACAAGCGGAAGTCTTGATTGTCAACACATGTGGTTTCATCAAGCCTGCCAGTGACGAATCAATTTCTGAATTAAGAAATCTGGCAAAAAGAAAAAAGAAAGGCCAGATTTTAATAGCAGCTGGTTGTCTCACGCAACGATATCGCGAGATGGTGGCTGAGCAGGTCCCTGGTCTGGATGGTATTATAGGAACCAGACGCTGGATGGATATTTTGGATCTGATACAGGAATTGCGAAAAAATCCCAATAACGCACGTTATCATCTTCCAGATGCACCAACGATGGGAACGGATGAACATGGAATAATGAGAGCTGCTATTCAGGGGAGCAATGCATACCTGAAAATCGCTGATGGATGCAGAAGAGCTTGCGCATATTGTGCTATTCCTTTGATTAAAGGCACTCAAGTCAGCCGGCCGCTTGAAACCATTGTTTTGGAAGCTCAACAATTAGCCTCTCTTGGTATTAAGGAATTAATTTTAATCGCACAGGATACAACCGATTACGGATCTGATTTAGGTCTCAAAGAAGGCCTGGCAAAAATCCTCGAGGAAATAACCGATCAGGTCCCCCAAATTCAATGGATCCGAATTTTATATGCATTCCCAGGTGTGGTAACTGACCACCTTATCGAAGTGATGAAAACCAGAAAACAGATTTTACCGTACCTGGATATCCCCCTTCAACATGCTGACCCAAAAATTTTGAAGAGTATGCGCAGACCATCAAATATGCAATCCGTGAAAAATACCATTGCAAAATTAAGGTCGGCTTTACCTGAAATAGCTATACGCACAACTTTTATTGTTGGATATCCAGGTGAATCAGAAGAGGAATTTCAAACACTTTTAGATTTCATACAAGAAATTCAATTTGATCACGTGGGTGCTTTCACATATTTTCAGGAAAAAGGTACCTTTGCAGAAAAATTGGGGGATCCTGTTCCGGAAGATGTAAAACAGGAAAGGTTGGAAAGACTGATGTCCTTACAACAGGATATCTCATTGAAAAAAAACCAAACCTGGGTTGGAAAGAAAATTTCTGTGCTTGTGGAAGGCTACAATGAAGGAATTTCTGTTGGTCGATCATTCCGTGATGCACCGGAAATTGATGGAATGGTTTTCGTTGAAGGAAATCTACCAATCGATGAAATTGTGGAAGTAAAAATAACGGATGCCCTGGTACATGACCTGATCGCGAGACCCATCTGAACCACTGATTTTTTAGACTAATAAACCTGGATCAAAGAATGTCCAGGTTTTTGAATTCTTTTATTCCTATTAAGAAACAGATCGTGCCCAGGCAGTAAAAATCAAAACCAAAATCGCCAGAATTGAATTTGTCCAAAGAATTATTTTTTCCTGATTTCGATAACGTAATACTTCGAAGTGATCGATTTCTTTTCCGAGCTTCTGTTTTAGTGCTATTCTCTTCAATCCGGGTAATACAAACCAGGTCAAATATCCCATCGCCATAACCATAAAAACGATGAAAAT
>JACZIY010000449.1 GCA_014860845.1 Anaerolineaceae bacterium | reverse complement strand
TCAGTATACTGCAATAAATCCTCGTCGATGATGGTTTCTATTTTCTGGGCATGTCCCACGGGCGGTACACCACCGATCGGAAATCCGGTCACTTCTTTCACAAAATCAGCGTCAGCGCGCACAATTTTCTCCGCCAGCAATTCCTTGATGCGCTTTTCATTCACCCGGTTACCACCACTGGTAGCAATGAGCACCACTTTTCCACTGGGTTGGCGCACAAACACCAGCGATTTCACAATCTGTTCCACCTGGCAACCAATCGCATTGGCTGCATCCTGGGCGGTACGGGTCGATTCAGGGAATTCCACCACCACCAGATCCAGCCCAAAGCCAGCCAGGGCAGACTGTACCCGTTTGGCGTTCTTGGATAATACCTTTTCACTCATCCTGAAACTCCTGGAGTTACATCCATTTCCGGCTGCGCATCCAGACGAACATACTGATCGGAAGAAGCACAAAGATGCATATCACAATGATCAGCATCGGCTCTGATGTCCAGGCTAAAAAAGGTGGATCGGCAGCGAAGAAGTTCATGCCAAAGAATCCGGTCAGGAAGGAGATGGGCATGAAGAGGGTGGTGATAATTGTTAAAGTCTTCATAACATCATTCATGCGATTGTTGATCACCGAAAGATACGTCTCCAGCACACCACTGATCAGATCCCGCAAGCTTTCGGAGATATCATACAGTCGTACCATGTGATCATAAATATCACGGAAAAAGACTCGTTCCTGCTCATCGATCACATGATCATCGCCGCGTGCCAGCTTGTTGAACAATTCACGCTGCGGCATCAGGATTCGGCGCAAATGCAACAGCGAGCGCTTGAGTGTGAAGATTTCCTCTAAAAGTTGCTGATTGCTGCCTTTGAACATGCGATCCTCGATGGTATCGATGGCGTCGTCCATCAGGTCAACGACCGGTAAAGTCTCTCCGACCAGATCATCAGCCAGTTTGTAAAACAGGTGGTCAGCTCCCCGTTGTAAAAAACGTGCATCCCGTTCGATATATTGGCGGACTTTGTCAACCACAGGGATCGCAGTATTCTGATAGGTGACCAGATAGTGTTTTCCAAGGAAAATATCCAGTTCGTGTGTTTGTAAAATATCTTCCTGGGCAGGATCGAACTTGATGCTGTGCAGCACGAGATACAGGTAATCCCCCCAATCATCCACGCGCGGAACATGGATTTCATCCAACGCATCCGACACAGCCAGCGGATGAAAGTGGAATAAATCCAGCAGAATTTTTTCACTTTCCTTATAATCTGACTCGATCATATCGACCCATAAAACCCCTTGATTGCTTTCAAGGGCAGCCTGAATTTCTTCCAGCGAGAGATCAGTTTGGGTTTTCCCATTAAGATAGTAAATCGTTTTTATCATAAATTGATTTTAAGCCTGATTCGAAAAAAAAGGATATTTTGCATCGATTTTCTTTTTATTTTGATTAATTTTCTCCTAATTGCTGTTTTGGAATTATACTTACTTTGTGCAAGCATCAGCTGAATTTCGTATCCCCGAGCACTACACCACTGATAAACGTGGACCATTACGTTGGATCTGGTCGCATGCCATTCATCAGTGGGTTTACATTCTGGCAGCCCTGATCGGCGGGTTTGGCAATGCTGCCATGATGGCGGTGGTGCCCATTCTGACCGGGCAGGCCTTCAACATGGTGCTAGCGGGAAATGTGGATCTGAAACGCCTGGGGCAGCTGGCATTATTATTGGCCGGTTCACAATTGGTACGCGGGGTGCTGCAACTGGGACGAAATTACGGTTTTGAATTTACCGCACAGCGCATTGAACGCGAGGTGCGCTACGAGCTTTACACCAACCTGCTGGGTAAGAGTATGACCTTTCACAACCTGCAGCCGGTGGGGGATACCATGGCGCGTGCTACCAACGACGTGCGCGAGGTCAACTATATGTTCAGCCCGGGTTGGAACGTGGTGATTGGATCGCTCAATTTCCTGTTGATGCCGCTGCTGTTCGCTTCGCGTTACCACCAGGACCTGCTGCTGGTGCCGATCATCTTCACAGTGCTGTATGGGCTGGCGCTGTGGCAATATCTCGCCTCGCTCAGCCCGATTACAACCGAAGTGCGGACTGCTTTCGGGCAGTTGAACACACGTCTGGCGGAAGCGCTGGATGGGATCGAGATCGTCAAGGGCAGTGCGCAGGAAAATCAGGAAGTACTGCGCTTTGGCAAGAACGTGAACCAGTATCGCGACTCGATGGTGCGCCAGGGCGATGTGGAAGCGCGCTTCCTGCCGCTCTTGCTGCTGGGATTTGCGCTGGCGGGTGG
>JACZIY010000448.1 GCA_014860845.1 Anaerolineaceae bacterium | reverse complement strand
ACCCGCGCCATCCATCACAAACCGTGGTGCGATGTCACAGGGAATGCGCCGCACAAGTGAAAATGGACGTTCTGCCACGCAACCGCGTCCGGCATATGCACCGTCGCCATCTCAACCAGTCATGCCCATCAATAACGATCCCGAAACAGGTCGAATGCGCACCGTGAAGATTTTCCCCTACGGGGTAGCCCGTAACCGGCTGGAACAGGCTGCCAAACGCCTGTCCGTCCCAGCTGTGATTGTGCGTACCCACGAAGAAGCAGATATCATTATGACCCTGCGCACATATTACCGTTCCCGACAACAAATATTGATCGAGGCGGAAGACCGTGGCACTCCGCTATATTTCCTGCGCTCCAACACCATCAATCAGATGGAAAAGACGTTAATGGAGATCTATAACCTCAACGGTAATCATTTAACGCAAAATGATGATTGGCAATATGCATCTCAAGTAACAGAAGATGGTATACGCGCAGTGATGAATGGACAGCGCTGGGCAGACTTGCCGCCAGCCTCTTCTGCTATTCGCCGCTTACAACACGAGATGGCTCGCCAGGCACAGCTGGTCTCCCATTCCTATGGGAAAGATCCCAACCGGCGTGTACGCATCTTTCGTGAATAGGACCGTGATGTTTATTACCCTGGAAGGCCCGGAAGGCAGTGGTAAGAGTACACAATTGCCTATTTTAGCTGAATGGCTGCGTGAGCAAGGATATAACGTTTATACCACCCGGGAACCAGGTGGTACGCTGATCAGTGATCAAATTCGCACCATTTTGCATGACTTAGAAAATACCGCCATGCACCCGCGCACTGAAATACTCCTGTATCTGGCTTCACGCTCACAACACGTAGAAGAAGTGATCCGGCCATTGCTGGAGAAAGATACGATTGTGCTTTGTGACCGCTATGCCGATTCAACCCTGGCTTATCAGGGGTATGGGCATGGTGTCGATATTCCCACATTGAAGAAATTACTTGATTTTTCCACAGGTGGGCTTTACCCGGATTTAACCATCCTTCTCGATCTAAATGTTGAGGTTGGGTTGGAACGCCGTAAACAAAGCGGGGGCGAATGGAACCGGCTGGATGCTTATGCATTGGCTTTTCATAAACGTGTTCGTGAGGGATACTTAACGCTGGTCGCTGACGAACCGCAACGCTGGCGGATTGTCGATGCTGCCCAATCCTTTGATGACGTGCAGAAAGCATTGCAGGAAGTCATCAATGCAGAATTAATTAAAAATTAAAACAGGGGAGATGAAGAAAGGCAAGGAACATTTAATGAAAAAATTTGGAATTTTATTGATTGTGTTAATGATTGCTTCTTTGGTGTTAGCCGCATGCCAGCCAAAAGAAGAAACACCAGTAGTGGAAACAGAAGCGGAAAATGAAACCGCGAATGAAATTGTAGTTGAACAGCCCTCTACAGGTTTTAAACCCAACATGGCTGGGAAGATCACGGAATGTACGCTGGAACAATTGATCCCGGTGGTTCCGCCTGATCAGATTCCTCCGGTACCCATGGCAAGTAAAGATGATTGGATCAAAGGC
>JACZIY010000447.1 GCA_014860845.1 Anaerolineaceae bacterium | reverse complement strand
TGCTATACTCTGCCTATGATCATCGAATTCACAGGAAAAATCATTTACTGGCGCGGTCCAGCTCCATTCTACTTTGTCAGCGTCCCCGGTGAACAAAGCCAGCAAATCAAAGCCATTTCTAAAATCGTCACCTATGGCTGGGGTGTAATTCCGGTCACCGTACGAATTGGCGATACCGAATTTCATACATCTTTATTCCCTAAAATTGGTCTTTACCTTGTACCTATAAAAAAGTATGTGCGAGATGCCGAAAACCTGGATATTGACGATGAAATTTCCGTGCAACTTGAATTTCTACTATAATTTATTTGACTGATAAAAAGTGAAAACTTCCAAGGAGAAAAATGGTGTCAATTATTAACAATGACAATCTCTGGCGGCAATTCAGCATCACAATTGATTCCTTCGGCAATGCCTTACGTGACTGCCCGGATGAACTCTGGGAAAGACAACTTTGGGAGGACGAACCCGATCAGTGGGTGGCGAAAGGTTTTTCCCAATTCTGGTATCTTTGCTACCATACCCTCTTTTGGATGGATCTTTACTTAACCGGCGCTGAAGAAGGTTTCTCACCCCCGGCTGAGTTCGATCTGGTCGAAATGCAAGACAACGAAACCCTGCCGCGCGTGTACACCCGTGAAGAGCTGCTCGGCTACCTGGATGATTGTCGAAACAATTACCAGCAAACCATCGATTCCCTCACCTTAGTACAAGCCAACCGGATGTGTTCCTTCGCCTGGGGGGATTTACCCTATGCCGAGCTGTTGCTTTACGTCATGCGACATGTCCAGGAGCATGCTGCTCAACTGCATATGTTTTTGGGACAGAACAAAAGAAAAACAGAGGCTGGGTAACGCGGGTTTTGTGAAAACGACTTGGGAGATTCAGCCACCTGTGGTTGAAACCACAGGTTATCAATCCCAAACCTGATAAAACAGATTTCACATCCAACCGGTTGAAACCGGTTTGACCAGGTTCAGATATGGATTTCAATCCGTGGTGATCAAATCAAATAAATCAAATACATCACAGTTCAATAGCCCATCACCTATCATGCTATACTCATCAACAACACAAATCGTCATCGGAGGTTGACATGGAACTTAAAGGAATCGCATGGCTGGGAAGCCGGACACAAAAATTCGATGAAATGGTGGCATTTTGTTCCGAGAAACTCGGGTTGAAACAGGTAGTAACTAAAGACGATATGGCAGTATTTCTGATGCCCAATGGCGACGTCTTTGAGATTATGGCACCTCAAATCGACGCAAGTCAACCCGAGCTGGAAAAAATGGAATGTCCCAAAGCAGAATTCCTGGTGGATGATGTGCACCAAGCCCGTCAGGAGATGGAAGCCATCGGGATTGAGTTCGTCGGTCCTGTATATGTGGCTGAAAAACACGCCTGGACCAACTTCCGCGCACCTGATGGGCATCTTTACGGCTTAACCGACGACCGTCTGCCCGGGTTGCGAAGTGAGTAGAGCAGTAGGGTGGATTCTAAATCCACCTCTTGCTTTGACCGACCTTTTACGCAAAAAACACAAACAACATCCAAAATAAATCTTAACACTTTCCCAATAACCTCCTTGTATCATAGGGATCATAAGTAACAAACAAAGTTACAAATAAAAAAGAAAAAATTACAAGGAGTTTGAAATGAAAAAGAGTTTAATTGCTGTATTAGTAGCAGCCGTGTTAGTAGCAAGTTTTGGTGTCGTGTCGAGCGTTTACGCTTATGGTGGAAACCCGGGTAATGGGAATGGTTCTGCAGTTCGTGAACAACTGCAGACCGAAGATGGTTTAGGATTGTACCATGATGAAATCCTGGCTGCTTTCTCTGAGGCGTTGGGTATTTCAGTTGTAGATCTGGAAGCACGAATTGATGCTGGTGAAACCATTATCGAGATCGCAGTTGCAAAAGGAATGAACTTGGAAGATGCTCAGGCACTTCTGCCAGTAGGAAATTTCGGTGGTCGCAGCGCTGGCTGGATGGGACGTGGATTTATAGCCAGTGGTGACAATGCTGAATTCGCTCCCGGTGGTCAATACTTAGCTGACGGCACCTGCCTGGTAGATGGCGAAGTTGTCCCACTATATCTCCAACAAGGCATGGCGCGCGGACGAAACTGGTAATCAGAAACTATTCACAACACAAACATCAAAAGAGCGGAACGAAAACCGCTCTTTTTGGTTTTAAGTTGTGTCCGGATGAATGAGCTATTCATGATAAGATAACATCTTAGCAATTTTCCAGCCTAATTGACAATTGAAAAGATGGTGAAAACGAAGGAGCCTGCAATGTCTGAAGAATCTACCTACAAACTCTATCCATATCGCTGGGTTGTCCTGGCTGTGTTTATGTTTGTCAATATAACCATCCAGCTTCTATGGATCGCCTTCGCTCCTATCACCATCCTGGCGTCAAAATTCTATAACGTCTCCGATTCAAGAATCGGGTTGCTTTCCATGGTCTTCATGATCGCTTTTATTCCACTCTCCATCCCGGTGTCCTGGGGAATTGACACCTTTGGTTTCCGCAAAACTGTCAGCATCGGTGCTATTCTGATGGCTGTATTTGGTGTCATGCGCGGACTGGTGGGGGACAACTATGGATTAGTTTTAGCCAGCACAATCGGCATCGCCTTCGCTCAGCCGTTTATGTTGAATTCATGGACAAAAGTGCCCGCCTTGTGGTTCGGGCATAAAGAACGTGCCACAGTGGTGGGATTGGTCACACTTGCTAGCCTGGTTGGAACTGCCCTGGGCATGATCATGACGCCGGAGTTGGTGAAGACTATGTCGATCGACCAAATTCAATTGCTCTACGGCATCATCGCCGCTTTCTCGACTATGTTATTTCTCATTTTGGCGCGAGAAAAACCAGCCACACCTCCTGGTTTGCCCGGTGAGGACTCGCGTGCCCTCATGTTGGATGGTCTAAAGCATGCCCTCAGCGTCCCCAGTTTTTGGATCTACCTGTTTATTTCCTTTGTCGGATTGGGACTTTTCAACGGGATCACCACCTGGGTTGAACCGATCATCCGTTTGCGCGGCTTTACCCCGGACGATGCCGGTACCCTGGGTGCGCTCATGCTGGGCGGTGGACTGGTGGGGGCTGTGGTCATGCCTATCATCTCGGATAGGAGCCGTAAACGCCAAATCTTCATCATGCTTGGATTTGCCCTGGCGATCCCAGGGTTGATCGGTGTCACCTATGCCACCACAGCCTGGTTGTTATTCCTCTCATCATTCTGGATGGGATTCTTCCTGGTCAGCGCCAATCCGATTGGTATGCAATACGCTGCCGAGATCACCAATCCCACCCCGGAAGGTACCTCCAATGGGTTGATCCAACTTTTTGGGCAAGCATCTGTCGTTTTTGTGACCATCATGGATCAACTAAAAACACAGGACGGCTCATTTACCCTGTCCCTGCTGCTTATGGTCGGATTGTTGGTCATCAGTTCGATAATGATCCTGTTTATGAAAGATCCGAAAAAATCAGGGTAGTTCCAGCCTGAGGACTTCTCCTTATGATAGAAAATCCTTGCATGCAATTGGTGGAATGTTCCGGGACAAATCCCGGATTTGCCAGCCAGTTATATAACATGAAAAATATTGTTTTCCACATCCAAAGGCGTATAATAAATTTACATAAACCTACTCGTTCCTCTCCCAAGCCTATCTCTATGCACCAAGAACTGTAGTCTATCCAACATACGAACAATTGAATAACGGAGATCCCTATGAAACATAAGCCGAACATCCTGGTTATTTTGTCGATTGTATTTATTCTCTTTCTTACCTTGGTGGAGCTCCCGGTAAAAAGCAAAAGCCCGATGCCGGAGAATAAAGTTCCTGGCCAAGTCGAGCGTGTTGCCCGGCGCCTGATGAACGACCTGAAACAACAGGGTTATGAGGTCGAACGTGGCTATTTCAAATTGTATACCGAAGAAGATTGCCCTGTCTCCTTCCAGGAATTGGGGAATTGCTATGGGAATAATCCCGCCGCGCCATATGTGCTATTTTCAGTCCCCAGCTGGCCCGAGGAGTTTATCGATCCCGCCACAGACGAAGCCTTTGGTATTAATATCGATGGCTTTTCCACCTCCTACCGTCTTGACCCGCGCGAAGCGATCATCATCCTGGGTGTCCTCCCGCCACCAGCATCCTATTTAGGCTTCCAGACCTATCTTTTCACCCGTCAATATGCATTCGACACGGATAGCGCGACCTATTTGTTCATGAAGGACAAACCACCATTAATGAGAATGTTCTTCCTGAAAGTGCCGCAGAATCCTGAGCGCGTGGTCAATCTGGCCAGCCTCAGCAACAGCATTAATCATGTAGTCATCGCAGAACAATCTGGAGCAACTTTCGATCAGCAGCGCTATTTCATCATCACTCCGGACCAATTCATGGATAAAACGATTCGGAAAACATTGAATAGGATATCAGTAAAGCAAGAGGATATCTTCACCGAACCAATCCCTGCCAATATGAACCTGGGGCTCGACGAGGCAGCGGATGATTTTGTCACCATCCTGCGTTACGCCATGCCGGAAGACGGTGGAAGCCAGGGAACCCCTTCGGATACCTGGAGAACTGACCTGCCACTGGTCGTTCTACGAGTCCGTGATACCAAATCAGGCCGACCACCCATGGAATACCCGGACTTCACAGAACCGCAAGAAAGGGCAATATCGGATGAGTTTTATTTAAAACCTGACCTGATCAACCTGGTAAAGGCGGTCAGCTATCGCTGGGGACAACCTGTAGTCGCATTGAACGCCATGCAGATGTTGAGAGTGCAACCCGCCCCGATTAACATGGTAGGGCCGAAATGTTCTCAGATTGGGATGAACTGCCTGGCAGACACGCAGGACACCTCCTACCAATATTCCTTTCCTTTACCCTTATATGAAAATAATATCTATGCTGTCGTTGGCACCCTTGGCACCCGCACCCATAATGCCACCTATGTCGGATTGGGATTGACGGCGACGATTCGAATGTTAGGTTTCGAAAACCGATCCGACACAGACCTGGCAAACACAGCCAGCGCTTATGCCACTGAGGTGAACAATACCGATAAATTCTTCGTCTATTATTTCACCCGGGACTGCAGCGGGTTGGAAACTTTAACTGGCGGTCACTGCCTGGAGATTTCTGACTCCGATCTGCCGTTGTGTGACGACCCAACCGCCGCTACCTGCAATAAACTTTCTATCTCTTTACGGGATTATATGCCTTTAGGCAGCCAACGCGGACCGAATGACAATTACATCCTGCCAGCTATGGTGATTCCACTGCAGAGACCATAGGAGTAGTGTAGTATTTGACAATAACCTGAGGAAGTTGCTGATATCCGCGCATACATAACTACGCAGAGAGTATCAACCCTGACTCACAGAAGCCCGAATCATCAGGTCTGGCTAAATCAGTGACTGTCTTCGTAAGGGTAAAGCATTTGAACTGTTTGTCTGCAAACGATTCACTATGCTAAACTCATTCTGATCTCTCCATTATTTCTGCAAATAAA
>JACZIY010000446.1 GCA_014860845.1 Anaerolineaceae bacterium | reverse complement strand
CTACCTGCCAGAGATTGAATCCATGTTTCTGGAATAATTATCCTGGCGATGCCTGCCAGAAAAACACCAACAATCAGGATAGGGAAGATTTGTTTGACAAATTTCCAGGTTTCCCAAATCCATCCAGCCAGTTCATCCTTATCAAATTTACGACTGGCAACTACCCCAATCATTATCAGGAGAATTACCTCACCAAAAAAACGACCATTGATTCCGATAGAAACACTGGAAACACCAACCAAAGGGGCTGCAATCAATATAGTGAGCCCAATTGCAATAAAAGCAGCATAGGACCAGCGGTTGAAACCATCAAATATATTTTCAAACCCTTTCCAGGCCAGAAGTCCAATAATGATCAACATCAGGATTAAGAGCGCACCCTGAATGGACAGATTAGATACATTCAGCGAACTGATCAAATTGCCGTCTGGGTTGATGGGTAAGCTTAAATCAAAGTAGACATCCGTAAGTAACGGAATCTGTAATGTGCCAACAATCAGGGTTAAAACCAATAAAATGAAAAGCCACCAGATAGCGGGCTTGACTTCCGTTGTCTGATCAAAAATACCGTTTTTTTGCATTTCTGCGCTGCGTTCCGCTTCTTCTTTGCGAAAGATCCAGGCCATGATTAATCCGATTACAATGCCAAAAACGATTGAGAGAATTAATCGTGCCATAGCAATGTCAAATCCAATGGCAGCCCCGGTATAAGTGATTGCCAGAATATTAATGGCCGGCCCAACGAAAAGGAAAGTGATGGCAGGTCCTAATCCAGCGCCGCGTTTCCAGATACCGGCAAATAATGGCAATATGGTGCAGGAACAAACCGCCAGAACAAATCCGCCGATAGAGGCTGCTGGATAACTAACCCATTTGCTGGCTTTTGGTCCTAAAAAGCGGGTGATGGTTTCCTTGGGAATCATGGCGCTCATGAATCCCGCAATAATAAAGGCAGGTACCAGACAGAGTAATACATGTGCTGCCAGATAATCCAGAAGACTTAACCAGCCCGCGGTTAACAAGGTCTCAATTGTCGATAATATAGTTTCCATAACCATTGTCCAACTTGAATATTATATTCAATAATTTGAATATTAATGATGCAAAAAATTTGGTGGAGAAATCCACCAAATCCTTCTTAGAGAGCTATTAACCAGCTTTCAATCTCAATTTCACTTGGAATTCTTCCACTGCTAAGGACCTTTTCGTTAATGACCAGCCCTGGTGTAGCGAGGATGGGATATTCCATGATCTGGTTATGATCGGTGACTTTAATAAACTCAGCCTCAATTTCTAACTTCTCAACAACTTTTCGAGTTTGTGATTCGAGTCTTTTGCAGTTTGCACAGCCGCCCCCTAAAATCTTAATTGTTATCATTTGACTTCTCCTTTTCGGTTTGGTTACTACATGATCCTTTATTTTGATTGGTAATACATTTCGGGCAGGGACAATTAACAGGTGTGAGGGGGATTTCACTGTTACCCGATTGTAAGAATTTTGCGCTGATATCCAGAATGTCAAATACTTGAGGATCATGGATTTGATAAAAAACATTCCATCCATCGCGACGATCGGTGATAATGCTAGCTTCACGCAGAACAGCCAGTTGTTGGGAGAGATATGCTTGACGGTATCCCAGGGTTGCTTCCATGTGACAGACACAGGCTTCTTCCTGGCGAAGAATTCTTAAAATGGCAATACGCACCGGATGAGCCAGAAGTTTTAACAGGTTTGCTTCCTGGGTTTCTAAATCTAAAGACAATTTATTGGCTTTCATTTTCAAATCCTTGGTGCTGATTATATAACTTAATCCATATCTCACAAGTGCACGATATCACAATTATATATTATATTCATTATATTGAATATGATTACTAAAAAATTCAGGTTGAATTAGTGATAAAAATTAAATCGTCTAGATCTTCAAAAAAAGCAAAGTATAATCAAAGCACAATTTGATAGCCTATTGAAATTTCAGGGGAAAAATTAAAATTCAAAAGCTTAGCAAAGCTTCTAAGGAGGAAAACTGGATGGGGATGGGACATCAGAAATGGTCTCAATTTGTTCAAGCAACCAATGAGACCCCAAAAGTATCAAGAACATTGTTAAAGAGAGTCCTCGATTATGCGAAGCCATACCGCTTGCATATTATCTGGATGTTGGTGTTAATTCTGCTGACTTCCGCTCTGGGGCTGATCTCACCATTGATTCTGCGCGAATTGATCGACCAGACGCTACCGGATAAAAATTTTGATAACCTGCTGTTGCTAGCTGGAGCCTTATTAATTGTACCAATTTTGAGTGGTGGTTTAAGAATTATTCAACGACGCTTAAATGCCAGTGTAGGTGAGGGGGTCATTTTTGACTTGCGAGTGGCTTTGTATGAACGCTTACAACGAATGAGCTTGCATTTTTTCAAACATACACGCTTAGGAGAGTTGATCAGTCGTTTAAATAATGATGTCATTGGCGCACAAAATGCCATCAGTAACACCATTGTCAACCTGGTTACGAATGTGATTCAGGCGGTGGCAATTTTAATTGTCTTGTTCACATTAGAATGGCGATTGACATTAGTCAGTGTCATCATTATGCCCATATTCCTGGTTGTCACGAAACGACTGGCGAATGTTTTGAGAGAAATTGCGCACCAGGCCATGGATCTGAATGCGCGGATGAATGCAATGATGAACGAAACCCTCAATATTGGGGGAGCCATTCTGGTCAAGCTCTTCGGTAGACAAAAAACTGAAGTGAAACGATTTGAACAACGCGCCGGGCAGGTGCGTGATATTGGCATACGCCGGGCTGTGATTGGTGTCTCCTTCTTCGTGATCATAGGATTGGTGAGTGCCATAGGTTCTGCATTGGTGTATGGATTGGGTGGTTACCTGGTGATTACTGATGCATTGACGATTGGAACGATTGTCGCCTTTGGCGCTTATCTGACCAGTCTTTACTCTTCTCTAGAAGGTCTGGCGAATGCGCCGGTGGAATTCGCCACTTCGATGGTCAGTTTTGAACGTGTGTTTGAGGTAATCGACCTACCGAGAGATATCCCGGAAAAGGAAAATGCAATTGTTCTTGAGAATATTCATGGTCAATTGACATTCGATCGTGTCTGTTTCCGCTACGATGATAACTCAGGGGGATTAACCGATGTGCGCCGTTTTGGCAGGGTCGATCAGGTCGATGCTGTATTATCTGACATGGAAAAAGATGAACAAAAATCGGATGAAGAACAGCCGTCATCACAGGCGAGGGTCACTGCCCTGGAAGATATCTCCTTTCAGGCAAATCCTGGCCAACTGGTGGCATTGGTGGGACCTTCTGGAGCTGGAAAGACCACACTGACTTATTTAATTCCACGGCTTTATGATCCGAATGAAGGCAGGGTAATGATCGATGGAATCGATGTGAGACATGTAACCCTGGACTCATTGAGTGATCAGATCGGTATGGTTACCCAGGAGACGTACCTGTTCCACGACACCATTCGCACTAATTTGAGTTATGCTCATCTGGATGCCAGCCAGGCTGATTTAGAAAAAGCTGCCAAAGCCGCAAATATCCATGATTTTATTATGGGTCTGCCAAATGGCTATGATACCATTGTCGGTGAACGCGGGTATCGGTTGAGTGGCGGAGAAAAGCAACGAATCGCGCTAGCCCGCGTGATTCTAAAAGATCCACGTATTCTGGTGCTGGATGAAGCCACCAGTCACCTGGATAGTGAATCAGAGGCGCTAATCCAGGAGGCTTTGAAGCGGGTCATGGCCGGAAGAACCAGCATTGTCATTGCACACCGCTTGAGCACGATTTTGGCTGCTGATCAGATCCTTGTGATCGACCGTGGCAGGATCGTTGAATCCGGGACACACACAGAACTGATTGCCATGGATGGTATCTATGCCCATCTTTACCGGACTCAATTTGCAGAGAAGGATAAATAAAAAAGCAGAGAGATTGAAATTTCTCTGCTTCCTCAATGGAATAGGTTTAATTTATTAATAGGTAATATTACGAGGCTTTTCATTGCCGTAACGGCGCAAAGATGTGTCGAGTATCATATTCACCAATTCATGATGCTCAATACCCTCGGCAGCAGCTTCGATGACAATATCAGAAATACCTGGAGAAAGACCGGGCAAGGGGTTGATTTCCAGAATATATGGTTTCCAGTTATTGCTGGCATCCAATCGAAAATCGACTCGGGAAACATCCAGTGCACCCGTCACTCGGAAAACAGCTGCGGCATACCAATTCAAGTCCTCAATCATGGCAGCATCCAGTGGTGCAGGACAGACATAATTGAGTTGATCAGCCAAATCAACCTTTAGACGATTGCTATACACCACATCAGTATCTTTAAAAGGTTCCAGGTCTACTTCCATAGGTGGAAAAAAATGCAATCCTTTCTGGATACGAGGTAAATTTTCATCATGGGGGAGGCGACGGGCAGCTGGACCATCCAGGTTCCCGATTAATCCTACTGTTACTTCGCGCCCTTCAATATAGCGCTCTGCCAACGCAGGTTGTTTGTATCGTTTGAAAATTGCTGAAATCTGCTCTCGTAATTCGCGCTCATCCTTTACGATTGATTTGCCACTGACTCCCATTCCGGTGCCTTCACGACTTGGTTTTACAAACAATGGAAATCTTAAATCGTCATTGAGGGGCTCATCCACTCGTTCAAAGACCTGAAATTCAGGGGTTGGTAATTCATGCCAATAGAGAATACGTTTGGTCATGGGTTTATCCAGGGTTAGAGCCAGTGTCATCACTTTGGAGCCTGTATAAGGAATCCTCATCATTTCTAAAATGGCGGGTACCTGAGCTTCACGCCCATCGCCAAAATGACCTTCGCAGATATTGAAACAAATATCCGGTTGGTATTTGTTCAAGGTATCCACCAGTGTTATGTTTCCTTCAAAAAATTCACATTCATGACCACCGGTTTTTATTGCCTCTACAATTGCATTAATGGTTTTTGTTGAATCCAGATCATCCCAATGATCATCTGAGAATTCTTCAAATTTTGGTGCATTTTCTTTGGCATTAGCCAGCAAGGCAACCTTTAATTTTTTCATTTCTCTTTCTAATTCACCAATCCTTTTTCTTTTTTGTATATTATCGCACTTATTGAAAATTTGTGGTCATGAATTCTTATTGATTCCAGTCATCTTCAAAATTCGGTTCCGGTTGATCAAATTCTAATTCGGGGCAATTTTCTTCAAAATCAAGTTCAATGGGATTTAATCTGACCACTTTTAATAATTCTGAACAACCAGGGCATATACATCTTTTTCCCGCCGTTGGTTTAATTAATCTTACATCTGCATGGCAATTTGGGCAGGTTGCATAAATCATAAACAGTACTTCCTTCAAGAAAAATTTCCAAAAAATTGACCATTTTTAATATTGCTTCCCTGACAAGCTTGTTGTAGAATCAAACTACTTTTAAACTGTGGTTAACAATACGCCTACAGAAAGAATATTACTGGAAAGAATAAAGGAATCAAATTATTGCATAATATAAGGCTTCTTTTCTACGTTCACCTTCTGATCTGATCATAATATTAAGA
>JACZIY010000445.1 GCA_014860845.1 Anaerolineaceae bacterium | reverse complement strand
GGTTTTTTTCTGGCGGTGTATTGGCGGACCATCTCGCGATATCCACTGCCACTGGCATAACCACCGGCTTGATGCGCGAGCATATCTTTGACATTCCAGGCAGTACAGGCGGTTGGTTTATGCCAATCGTCGTCGCTAAGTTTGTCGAGTAATTGGTTGAAACGTGCAAATTCGTGCTCCAGCAGAAGGTAGGCTTCATTGGCTGTGACATAGGGGATATGGAGTGCGTTGGGGATTGATGGAACGATGGTTTGAATAGTTGTACCGCTAATTATTTTTTACTCCTTTTAGGTTTGAAGGTTATTTTGCCCAGGCTTTGCTGAGTATTGGGATCACGATGGAAATGAGGGATCCAAAACGACCCTTGCCCGGAGGCAATTCAGGTTGATTTGCCATGTGCAGAGCTGTGATGCCATGCATAATTGCGATCATCAGATCGGTCAGTTGTTGTTCATTCAGATTGGTGGTCAACAGGGGCAGCCAGTTCCGGACGAGGTCATAATAGCGCTGCAAAATGCCAAAACTGAGTTGCAGGCTCTCATCAGAAGGCACAAATCCAGGAACTGGACGCTCGAAACATAGCTGGTAGAGATCAGGATTCTGAATGGCAAAAGTCAGATAGGTGTTCATCACCGTGGAAAGATCTTGCTGCCAATCGCTGTCGGAAAGCACTGTTTGAATGAGATGTTCCTCGAAGCGTCGAAAACCAAGCTGGAAGAGCGCATCATAGATGTCTGCTTTGCTCGAAAAATAATTATAGAGTGAAGGCGCGCGTATGTTCATCCGTCGGGCGAGCTCCTGCATGGACAGAGCCGCCACGCCTTCATCGCGCATGATCTCCCGGGCGGTTTCCAGGATGCGTGAAAGCATGACAGCGCGTTTTTGTTGAAGGAAAGGCGAGTTAGTTTTGGTCATAGGTTCCTTTGTTAATAAAACTAATGGTATTAGTTTTATTATGAAAATTCAATTATAAAGGTTATACAGGATGGCTGATAGCCCGTTGCTAAACGCTCAAAGCTAACAGCCCATTCGTGGATGGCATATTCCTGGGCAAGGACAAGCCGTTGCCCCTACTGTGTTTGAATTTCCATCTAAGTTGTATTGGCAATCCCTTGTGGTTGCCAATATGGGAGAGGTGAATAAACGATTTCAATTGGTTTGATGATCAGTAACCACGGGTTTTAACCCGTGGTGAAAGGAATCATCTTAATATTACATCTTGAAACAGTTTTTTTCCTGTGCACGAAGATCCGCCAGTGCCTGTAGGGCAATCCGGGTGGTGTTGTAAATGGACTCCTGGTAATTGCTGTCGAAGGTGTTCTGGCGGCGGTTGGCGATGGTGGGGCAGATCGCGCCGGCACAATATCCCAGACCACCTAGGAAGTGCAGCAAAAAGCTGGCTTCCATTTCCATATTTTCGACTTGCTGACCGTCTAAGCCAACCTCCAGATCAGAAAATAGTTGATCAATATCCGGTATGGAGGGTTGGATACGCACCACATCGCGGCCTTGAGGGGCAAAGAAACCCGGGCAGGAGACAGTTAGACCGCGTTTGACAGGAACCCCAAGCTGTTGGGCGGCATCCCAGAGCACCGTGACCATTTTTGGGTAGGCGCGTGAAACATACGGATGTATTTTCTTCTCAAATCGAGACTTTGAATTGATTTTTTGTTGAAAAAGGGTTGAAAGGTCACTTTCCATGCGTTGGCAATTATCGTCCGGATAGGGGGCATCGTAAAACAATCCGGTGTTATCCAGCCCGATGGCATAGGTGGTGATGATGGGCGTACCGAGTGGTGTGGTTACCTGCAGAGCACCGGACGTTCCCAGGCGTAGGATGTGAAGTCGCGGAAATTCGGGCTTACGTGTGAGGGTGGAAAAATCGACCTCATTCAGCAGCACCAGTTCGTTAACAATAATCTTCAGTGAGGGAGTACCCATACCAGAGGTCACTACACTGGAGCGCAAGGGAGCGATCATGGTAATGCGCTGATCGACGGCATCGGCTATTCCAGTCACGCTGATAAGTCCACGATGTTGGTGGTGTGTTTCTATATCCTTGAAAAAAGTGGAACCGATGAAATCTGCCCGTCCCGGATTGCCCACCAGTAGAATGTCAGGAGCGAGTTGTTCCGGCTTGATCTGTAGATGATAGACTCTACCCTGGTCATCAATCGGTAAATCAGCGGGAGAGTAAGGACCGGTTGGATTGTAAGATGGGAACGTGGGATGGAGTGACTGTTTCATTTTAATTTCTCCGGATGGTATGAAAAGCGGAAAAGGATAATTTAATTTTATGAATTTAAAACGTGTGTGTCAAACCGCTCTATCAATTAGAAAAATTCTACGATTAGGGTTACTAAAACAAGTTTTTCAACATTAACAATAAAGTTGAAAATGAAAATCAATCCATGTAATCTTTCTCTACTATCGCTGACGTAGATGCAATTGATCAGACTAATTTATTTTGGAGAGAAATATGGATAAAAAATTGGTTGACTGCTCATCAAAATATCGAAATGATCTGCCACAACTGACTGGACGACCTTTCATCACGGATGGAGGCATGGAAACCACATTGATATTTCATGAAGGCTTTGAATTACCCTATTTTGCTGCGTTTGATCTCATGCGGTACCCGATTGGGCGATCTGCCATCGAAAAATATTATCAAGAGTATCTTTCTATTGCAAAAAAATATCAGGTAGGATTTATTCTTGAAAGTCCAACCTGGCGGTCCAGTCCGGATTGGGGAGAGAAATTAGGTTATTCCAAAAATGAGCTATGGGATGTTAACCAACAGTCGATCGAGTTATTGCAAGAAATTCGGATTAAATTTGAAGACGAGAGCACGTCCATTGTGATCAGTGGATGTATTGGTCCTCGTGGAGATGGATATAATCCAATCAAAATAATGAGTGTAGAAGAGGCTGAAGAATATCACAGTTTTCAAATAAATGCATTTTCACAGGCTTGTGCTGATTTAGTTACTGCATTAACCATATCCTATACGGAAGAAGCAATTGGAATTGTAAAGGCAGCTCAGAAGGCAGGTATCCCAGTGGTTATTTCGTTCACCCTCGAAACGGATGGTAAGTTGCCGAGTGGTGAAACATTAAATAGCGCCATCGAAACAGTTGACGCCATGACTAACTTTGGTCCAGCGTATTATATGATCAATTGTGCTCACCCAACCCACTTTGAAAAGGTTTTGAAAATCGAAGGCGAATGGAAAACAAGATTGCGAGGTATTCGAGCGAACGCCTCTCGATTAAGTCATGCTGAGCTGGATGAATCGAAAAACCTTGACGATGGAAACCCTCTTGAATTAGGTTTGGAGTATGGCGAATTATTTAATATGCTGCCAAACGCAACTGTGTGGGGGGGCTGTTGTGGAACCGACCACCGCCATATCGAAGAAATCAGCAAGGTCTGTACTTGATTATCGAATCAATTCATTCTGTTGGAAGGAATAGGTTCATTTACCAATTCTTTAATAATCGGCAAAATAAAGACCGGGCTATCGGTGAGTTGGACAATCTGCTGAGCTACACTGCCCATAAAGACCAAATCCAATCCGCCACGACCCTGTGAGGTGATCATGATCAGGTCCACGCCTTCGCGCTTGCCAATATCCACGATGGTGCGAGCCGGGTAGGAGCCT
>JACZIY010000444.1 GCA_014860845.1 Anaerolineaceae bacterium | reverse complement strand
CCTTATTGCTGGTATGATACAGAAATTCTGGGATGATGTGCTCTGGGGAAAGTTGGACACCCTATTGGTCGATTTGCCACCCGGTACTTCGGATGCTACCATAACAGTTATGCAGCACCTGCCTATCAAAGGTGTGATGCTGGTCACCAGCCCTCAGGAACTCTCCGGAATGGTGGTACGTAAAGCCGCCCATCTTTTGAACAGGCTGGATATCCCGATATTGGGTGTTGTGGAAAATATGAGTTTCTTCCTCTGCCCTGGTTGTGACGAAGAATATTCGGTTTTTGGTCCCAGTCACTCAGCTCAACTCGCAGCAGATTTCAACACCACACTGGTGGCCCGATTGCCTGTCGACCCTGCGATCGCAGAGCTATGTGATCAGGGTAAAGTAGAACAGGTTCAGATGCCGGAAATCATGGCATTGGCTGCCCAATTCATGGTTGAAACCAAAATGCACATCTCAGCATCAGGTTCAATAGAGAAATAAAAAACACCCCGAAGCAAATTAATCGTGGTGTTTTTTCCAGCCAATAATTTTTAGAGAATTATTTTTTCTTATTGATATTGCGTTTGATTACTTTGACTGTGTCAATCACTACCAGAACCAGTAGACTGGCGCCAAAGCTGATCCCTAATTCCAGCATTGTAAGTGATTGTGTGCCGAAGATTTCCTGCATGAATGGTAGATAAACGACACCCAGTTGCAATACAAAGGTCAACAAAACAGCACCTAACATCATCTTATTTCGGAGAACACCGGCTTCTAAAAGGGTTTGGCTTTCCGAGCGGGTTGCCAGCGCATTTCCCATCTGTGCAATCGTCAGAGTCGTAAAGACCATTGTCTGCCAGGCGAATTCATGATTAAAATTGAATGCCCACAGACCAACTGCCAGAGAGACAGCGCCCATCAAGGCTCCAATCCAGAGCACGTCGATTCCCAAGCCTCGGCCAAATATCTGCTCCTTGGGGTCACGGGGGGGGCGTTTCATAATATCCGGCTCCGATGGTTCCTGTGTTAATGCCAGGCCTGGCAGGCCATCCGTAACCAGATTGACCCACAAAATTTGAAGCGGCAACAGGGGTAATCCTAATCCCACAAATGGACCCACCAGCATCACCACGATTTCGCCAAAGTTAGAAGTCATGGTGTACTTGATGAATTTACGAATGTTCTCATAAATGCGGCGGCCTTCGCGCACAGCTGAGACGATGGTGGCAAAATTATCATCCAGCAGAACCATATCCGCAGCTTCCTTGGAGACATCCGTACCGGTGATACCCATGGCCACACCTATGTCTGCTTTCTTGAGCGCTGGGGCATCATTGACCCCATCACCCGTCATGGCAACAATCTGACCTAATTCTTGCAGAGCTTTGACAATCCGCAATTTGTGTTCTGGAGCGACACGTGCAAATACAGAGGTGTCTTTTACACGCAATTTCAAGGTAGCGTCATCCATTTTGGTCAACTCAGCGCCGGTGATCACATCGTCATTGGTAGCGATACCTAATTCCTTTGCGATGTGAACTGCCGTGAGTGGATGATCGCCTGTAATCATGATCGCGCGGATACCAGCTGAGTTCGCCTCCGCGACGGCATCCTTCACCTCGGTACGTGCTGGATCAATCATGGCGAACATACCTACAAAGACCAGGTCTTTTTCAAGGTCTCCGCATTCGGGTTGGGTGCTTTGACCCGTACATTGACGGAACGCCACCCCCAGAATGCGCATGCCTTTTTGCGCCAGATCATCATGCGCTTTTTGAATGCGATTCTCCCAATTGTGATCCAGTTCGACAATTTCATTTTCGGTCCAGACCCGGTTCGAGATCT
>JACZIY010000443.1 GCA_014860845.1 Anaerolineaceae bacterium | reverse complement strand
CTATTATATAATATTTAATAGATGTGTCAAGTGTGAATAAGGTCGCTGTATAATTTTTGTAGAAAATTCAATTGCTACTTTTTTTGAGATAAATCGTATTAATAAAAGAGAATCAATCCAATGAAAAAATTGGAGTTTATTGAAATTATCAGAAAGTGAAAGGTGAGAAATGACCATAAAAAATAATTGGCGTATTTTGTTAGGAGCATTACTTGTAATTTTGGGTATTGCTGCATTTTTGGATTCCTTGAATGTCATCCCCTTTAGTGGGCTATTATGGGGAGTGCTCTTTGCATTAGGTGGTGCAGCATTCATAGTTTACCTTCTACAAAATCGGAAAGCATGGTGGGCAATAATCCCTGGTGTTGTTCTGATTGGATTAGGGTTCCTTATTCTAGTTTCATCCATATTTCCAAAGTTTCAGGATGAAATTGGTGGATCCATATTTTTTATTAGCATTAGCCTTGCCTTTTTGATTGTTTACTTGATGAACAAGAAATTCTGGTGGGCGATAATCCCAGCTGGGGTTATGGCCTCTCTGGCAGCAACGATCGTGGTAGATGGATTGACAAGATTTGATGGTGGTGGCGTGCTCTTGTTGGGAATTGCTCTGACATTTGCTATGTTGACAGTTTTGCCAGGACTGGAAGGCAATCGTCAATGGCCATTAATTCCTGCTGGAATCTTGTTCATTGTAGGGCTTTTAGCATTCTTTCAGGATTTCAATGTTTCGAGTCTGGTTTGGGCAGTATTATTGATTGCGATCGGTGTTTTTCTGGTTGTCAGATCATTACTTCATAAAAGTCAACCTTAGGAGGAACCATGTCAGAAAATACGAAATTTACCGTTGGAAAATCAGATCGAAGTATCTTTTTTCCATTATTAATCATATTTATTGGTGTAATAATACTACTTTCCAATCTCAATTTTATCCCTGGAAATGGGTGGAATTTAATTGTTCGTTTTTGGCCAATTATATTTGTTTTTGGCGGTTTTGATGATTTATTGAATCGAAAATGGTCCGGTGCAATTATCAATTTTGGCGTTGGTTCATTATTGATCCTGGCAAACTTTGGCTATCTCTCGATGACCACCTGGCAGATAATAATCAACTTCTGGCCGATATTAATTGTTGCCCTCGGTTTGGAAATTATCTTTCGTGGTCGATCAATCGTCGGTTCTTTAATAGGTGTAGGATTATCCATTTTACTGGTTTTGGGATTGTTTTGGTTTGCTTCACAAGGATCACGCACAAAAGATGCTGTTTCACATCCTGTCAGCTACGAAGTGGAAAATATTAAAAGGGCCGAGCTTAATATCAAACCTCTGGTTGGTAATTTGACCATTGATTCAGGTGATTTTACAAATCAATTAATTGAAGGTGAGATCTTTGCATCAAATAATGAAGAAATCAAAATTGAATCAGAATTAAGTGATCAAACTCAAAAAATCTCAATTTTCACCTCAGGGAATGTTATTGTTCCTTCTAAAAATATGAAAAATGGGTTTCCCTGGGAGCTCTCATTAAATACAAATGTACCATTCAGTATCGATATCGAACAAATAATAGGAATTCAGAAACTTTTATTGAACGAATTAGATATCCAGAATCTTAATACTACACTGGTGATTGGAACAATGGAAGTTACTTTGCCAGACACTGACAAACTTACAGCCGACCTTGAATGCATTATCGGTGAGATGGTCATCATAGTTCCGGAAGGAATTCCGCTCACAATTAATTTAGATTCTGGAATTACAGGTGTATCCCTGGGTGATGGCTTTGTTAGAGAAGGGGACGTGATTTATTCAAAACATTCCAGGATAAACCAGGGATATGTTTTAAACGTAAACCTTCCCATTGGTTCTTTGAAAATCGCTAATCCATAATTAAATATTTTCGTAACGATAAAGGTTGTTGGAAGATTCCAACAACCTTTTTCTTTTGGGAACTAATTTTTTGTTTTGTCGTCTTAAGAATACAAAATTAATTAATAATCACCTTTGGAGGTAGTATGAAGAAAAAAATGTTGTTTGTTTCATTATTTGTTTTACTGGCTGTAATCTTGAGTTCATGTTCTGCTGTTGATGCGAATGATAAAAACTTACGATCCATGTCAGTATCAGGCCGAGGCGAAGTGTATCTTATTCCAGATATTGCTTACATTAATATAGGAACGCGAAGCGAAGCACTGGATGTAGCCACAGCATTAGCTGATAATAACAAACAGGCAAAATCGATTTCATCGGTTCTCTCTGAAATGGGCATTGACCCCTTGGATATTCAAACCACAGCGTTCAATGTATATCCGTACCAGAATTATGGAATGGATGGACAACCCATGGACATGAAGTATGTCGTTGAGAACACTGTGAATGTAAAAGTTCGAGATTTGAATCGCCTGGGCGAGATTTTGGATGCTGTTGTACGTAGTGGAGCAAATCAGATAAATGGCATTTCATTTGATATTGAGGATCGGAAACAAGCCGAATCTGAGGCGCGTCGCTTGGCTATCCAGGATGCAACTGAAAAAGCACTGGAACTGGCAGGTCTGGCTGGTATCGAACTTGGAGAATTACAAAACATCAGTGTGTACTCGAGTGGTAATCCACAACCAGTTTATGATGCAAAAGGTGGTGGTTATAGTGCAGGAGTTTCTGCAGCCCCGATTTCATCTGGACAAATGATCATCTCTGCAGACGCAAATTTGGTATATGGCCTGAAATAATTTATGATAAAGAGAGGTCTTCATCGACCTCTCTTTTTATTTAAAAAATCCAGATGATCAAATAATAACTGATACACACCGCCCAAACCCAGGTATCAATCCTATCCATAGCCCCCCCATGTCCGGGAAACAAGTTGCTCGAATCCTTTAAATTGAATTGACGTTTCATCATGCTCTCCCCCAGATCACCTAAAGGGGTGACTATACTCAAAACAACACCCAAAATCAAGCCATGCAACAAATTGATTGATGGTATGAATTGATGAAATGTTAATCCAGTTAAAATTCCACCTAATATGCCTAATAGAACACCACCAAAATATCCTTCCCAGGATTTTTTAGGACTTACTCTGGGAGCCATTTTATGTTTTCCAAATCGACTTCCGATAAAATATGCGCCACTATCAGCGAAAGCAATGACTGCAATGGATAGTAATAGCCACCATTGTCCATCTGGTAAAAACATGATGGAGATAAAATAACTTCCAATCCATCCAAAATAGACAATGGCACCTAAGGTCAATGCAAAATCAATCGGTGCTCGGTCACGACCAGCTTCATATTGAAATGTATGCACAGCCATCGAAATCAAAAATGAAAGCGCTAAAATGATGTCACTGTATTTAAATTCAAAGAAAAATCGGAATAATGAAAGACCCAACACGGTTGACAAAATAATCAATGTGTTCGGTTTGAATCCACCTTTATGATAGATTTGAGAATATTCTCGTGCTGCTAACAATAAAATGATAGTTATGAACGAAAAATATGCCCATCCACTGAGATAGATTGCAGATAATCCTAGAGCCAGAAGGACGAATGCAGTTTTTACTCGGGTAAGTAACATTCCTGGTCAATCTTCCTGACAGGGAATCACCAGACCATACCGGCGTTCTCGTTGACCATAATCATTGAGAGCTTTTCGAAATTCATCACGATTAAAATCTGGCCACAAAATAGGTGTTACATACCATTCTGCATAAGCTGATTGCCAGATTAAAAAGTTACTAATTCTCATTTCTCCGGAAGTTCGAATAATTAAATCAGGATCAGGAATGCCAGCTGTAAATAGATAATGACTTACAATATCATCACAGATTTCTTCTGGTTTAAGTCCATCTTCAATGATGCGTTTTATTGCACATACAATTTCATCACGCCCCCCATAATTCCAGGCGATACAAACAGTCAGAAGGTGATTGTCTTTTGTGAGATCAATCGATTTTTTTACTTTATCCCGTAAACTGGGATCTAATCGTTCCAATTGTCCGATATGAACCAGTTGAACGCCTTGTTGGTGCAATTCATTAAGTTCCTGGTCAATCACATCTTCAAGAATGTGCATTAATCCATCAACTTCATCCGCAGGACGCCCCCAATTCTCTGTTGAGAAAGCATAAATGGTAAGGTATTTTACGCCGAATTCCACACATGCTTTTATAATTTCTCGAAGATTTTCAGTACCAGCACGATGACCGGCTAAACGTGGTAATCCGCGTTTTTGAGCCCAACGCCCATTTCCATCCATTATGATTGCAACATGGGTAGGAAGATTGATTGGTAATTCTTCCAGAGTGCTTGAATTCGGCTCCATCAAATTTTATACTTCCATTATCTCATCGGTTTTTCTTTCACCGATTTTATCTATTTCTGTTATAAAACGATCAGTTACTTTTTGTAATTCATCTTCTGCTCTTTTCAGCTCATCCTCGGAGATTAATTTTTCTTTTTCAAATTCACGTAAATCTTTGATGATATCGCGTCGAACATTTCGACAGGCAATTCTGGCGTCTTCCAGGCGGTTATTGGTTACCTTAACTAGATCGCGTCTTCTCTCTTCGGTAAGAACTGGTAAATTCAGGCGGATCACTTTTCCATCGTTGTTGGGGGTTAATCCGAGATCTGAAGCAATGATTGCCCGTTCAATAATTTTGATGGTGGTAGCATCGAATGGACGGATCATCAGTTGACGTGGTTCTGGAACACTTATCGTCGATAATTGATTCAATTGTGTTGGAACACCGTAATACTCAACTAAAAGTTTATCAATTAATCCGGGGTGCGCGCGACCAGTCCGAATGCCATTTAAATCTTCCTCAAGACTGTTAATCGCACCTTTCATACGTGTTTCAGCATCTTTGATGGTTTCTTTTATCACGGTATCCTCCTTGTAGAATCGGATATAAATTAAATC
>JACZIY010000442.1 GCA_014860845.1 Anaerolineaceae bacterium | reverse complement strand
AAAATTTGTCAGATTTGATTTCTTCTGAAGAAATAAATGGTGAGCCAACTCAAATAAATTTTACAATGCCATCAGTTAACGCAATTGTTGTAGATTACACCTCTGACAAACCTGGATGGATTGTGGTGCGTCAAAACTGGTTTCCAGGATGGCACGCTATCATAGATGGTGGAGAAGATTACTCAATAGAAAAAGTTGATTATTTATTCCAGGGAGTTCTTGTACCTGCAGGAAAGCATTCCATTGTATTCACATATAAACCTAAATCATTCTCCATTGGTTTATTACTTTCAATCATTAGTGTTATATTGATATTAATAAGTCAAGTAAGTTATTCATTTTATAGAAAATTCCGAAAGAACAAGTTATCATTTACTTATTCAGGGTAATTGAGGAGTTGTCCATGGAGTCCGTTGTAATAAATGACGTCAAAGATTTTTATGAACGATTGCTAAATAATTTAAAAGGCGTAATCATTGGAAAAGATGAGGTGCTTGACCTTGTTGTAATAACATTACTCAGTCAAGGACATTTACTTATCGATGATGTGCCTGGTGTGGGAAAAACGATGTTAGCGAAAAGTCTTGCAAAATCCCTGGGTTGTTCCTTTAACCGAATTCAGTTCACACCGGATATGTTACCCAGTGATGTAACAGGGGTTTCTATTTATAATCAAAATTCTCGCGATTTCGAATTTCGACCCGGACCTATCATTTCTCAAATCGTATTAGCAGACGAGATTAATCGTGCGACACCAAAGACACAATCAGCACTACTTGAATCAATGGAAGAGCGACAAGTCACTGTAGATGGGTTAACCCATCATATCCCTCAGCCTTTTATGGTATTAGCAACTCAAAATCCTATTGAATACGAAGGCACATTCCCGTTACCTGAAGCTCAATTAGATCGCTTCTTAATGAGAATCAGAATCGGATATCCCTCATTCGCGAATGAAATTGAAATTCTTGAACTTCAGCAATTAAAACATCCTATCGAGGACATAAAAACTGTTATCTCAAGTAAAGAAATAATTGATATGCAGAACGCTATTAAACACGTATATGTTTCATCTGCTGTTAAACGATATATAGTTGAACTTACAAGAGCAACCAGGGATCATAATGATGTATACCTTGGTGCCAGCCCAAGAGGTAGTTTGGGGCTATTTAGAGTGAGTCAAGCAAAAGCAGCATCTGTAGGACGGGATTTTGTGTTACCTGATGATGTTAAGGGATTAGCAAAATTTGTTTTAGGACATCGGATGGTCATTAATCCCTCTGCTCGGTTGAAAAACTTAACATATGATCAAATCATTGGGGAAGTTTTATTACAAGTTAGTGTACCTGGTGGAGATTTCAGAGGAAATTGATCCAGAATGCATGTTAGAAAAGTATTTTGGTTTGCTATCGTTATCATAGCATTTTCAATTTTCATGACCTGGTATGTAGGTATTTACTCATCTTTTCCAAATTCGAGAAATATTTTTATCCGTTTAGCCGTCTTAAGTGGTCTATTTCTGGTAATCAATTGGTTTTTGACATATATTTCAGTACGAAAATTAACAATTACCCGCAATCAACGCCTATTAAGATACCAGGTGGGAAATGTGTTTGAAGAGGGTTTTGAATTAATAAACCCTGTTCGATATGCAAGATTATGGATAGAAGTGGTGGACCTTAGTAATTTACCTGGAAAATCAGGTTCTAAGGTATTATCTGGTATCGGAGGAAAGAAAAATCGATATTACTACTCGCGAACTATTCTTACGAAGCGAGGGTCTTTTACTTTAGGACCAACACGATTACGTTCGGGTGACCCATTTGGTATGTTTCTTTCTGAAAAATTAATTCCTTCAGAAAAGCAATTAATTGTTTTACCTTATATTGAAAATATAAATCGATTCATCGAACCACCTGGCTATATTCAAGGTGGAAGGGCGATTAGCCAAAAAAGCTTAGAAGCCACTTCCTTTGCCTCTGGGGTCAGAGAATATCAACCAGGTGATCCTTTAAATCGGATTCATTGGAAAAGTAGCGCCAGGAGGAACAAATTTATGGTCAAAGAGTTTGACCAGGATCCACAAGGTGATATTTGGATCATTATTGATGGAGATGCGGAGAGCAATTTTCATGAATTAATGGTTCCTGTTGTTAATTTTGCGGACACATTTTGGGCATTAAAGAAAAAATCTGCTTTTAAGCTGCCTAAAAGCACTTTTGAATATGCTATCAGCATTTCAGCCTCATTAGCTTCGTATTATATTGATGCAGAAAAAGCAGTAGGAATAGCCTGCGCAGATTCTGCTATGACAGTCATACCAGCAGAAAAAGGAAGCAGACAACTTAACAAAATTTTAGAAACCATGGCTTTTTTCGAAGGCAGAGGAAGAATGCCGATTAATGAAGTCGTTGAATCATTAAGCACACAAATAGCTCGAGGAAGTACGGTTGCTTTTGTCACACCTGCAAGACCCACAAATATACAATTATGTTTAGAAATTCTCTTGAGAAGAAAATTAAAACCTATCGTAATACAAATTGATAGGGGGACATTCGAACCCGATTCAGAAGCTCAAAAAGAATTTGAATTTTCAAATTTCCCAGGAGTTACGATTAAATATGGCGATTCAATTTCCGCAGCTTTGGAATCCATCTTATATTACTAAAAAATTGAACCCATATCGTTAATGATTTTTTTCTGAACCAGGATCCTCCAATAATAATTCGATAGCATGTGGAAGAACTGGTAATAAAAAAACTAAACATTCCCTGGCTGCTTTCGGACTTCCTGGTAAATTAATAATTAATGATTGATTTTTTATTCCTGAAACTGCTCTGGAGAGGGTTGCATGCGGAGTAATTTGAAAACTCATATACCGTAGGTACTCGGAAATGCCAGGGGTTTCTTTTTCAATGATTGCTAAAGTGGCTTCTGGTGTTATATCGCGAGGTGCAAAACCAGTTCCTCCAGTTGTAAAAATCAATGGGATTTTGTCCTTTGCCCATTTTGATAATATATTTACAATGTCCACTATCTCATCTGGAACGACCTGATAATCATTAATTGAAAAATCATTCTCTTTTAAGAAATCAATAATTGTGGGACCAGATTTATCCTCACGCTCTCCGCGAAAAGATCGATCAGAGACAGTTAGAATATTTACAGAGATGTTACTAGTCTTCATCGTCTGATTCGCCTGCAATTGTTTTCCATTCTCCGTGAAGGCCATTTGCATTCACACCATAAAAGAAGCGCAAATTGTTGCCTTCTTTGTAAATCAAATCATAATTTATATTATTTCTTGCTTTGTATTTTCTTAATAAACCAAAATTACCATACCATTTTACAGATTGGTTAATTTGATTGTCTTTTTTATCAAGATAGCTTCTGATTGCGTATTGCCACAATCTTCTTGCTGATTTTTGAGTCACATTGGTGACGACATTCCCATTTCTGAGATCTTTGATTGCAAAATATAAAGTCCCTTTTCTTTCTTCGGGTGGATATAACTCTATACCAGTTTTCGGTTCTATGCTAATAACAGGCTCTTCTCGAAAATCAGCCGTTTTCTCAGTGGATGTGGCTACTTCATCCATTCCTGTTGTTAATTGCATTAAATTACGGCTTTTACCCCTTAGAACAAGACCTACAATTTCATCACGGACTGCAAGGTTTGTTTCGTTCTCTTCACGAATGTAAATTTTATAATCATCAAGAGCGTATGGAGGATCATCTCCTCTGGGAATCAATATTCGAATAATATTTTTCCTTTTATATTCATGAATATCAAATTCGCATTGGATAGGTGGACTGATACGATTAGAGATTTCATTTTCTATTGATTTAATATTTTTTTCAGCTTCGGTTACACCAACAGGAGGGATTTTTTGGTCTGTATTTAAACCTACATATAATGTTCCGCCATTTGTGTTGGTAAATGCACAAATATCAGACAAAATCGAATACAATTTTCCACCACGAACAGTCATGCTTTCGTGGAAATCCTGAATTATATTTGGACCTTCTTCTAATGCCGTAACCAGGAAATTCGATACTGGTTCCGAAATTTCTTTTCTTGGACGAGTACGTGAAAAATCATTGCCTTTAAATACATTCAAAATGGATTCAAAAGTTTTTTGGTTTAAAAGAATTTCAGTTGTTCTTTCACCGGCACCGAAATTCTTTTTTCGAATTGGGTCTGATGTCAAACGATGAGCATCTGAACCTTGAATACAATGCATTCGTCGTGGATACTCTGGTTTGGTACCGTTGAAAAAGTGAGCTGTAGTTCTTTTCCCAACCTGGTCAAGGTCTGTTACTTCTAATGCGTGAAGATGTTCATCTTGCGTATAGGCAATTTTTGTTTGTCCACCGAAGTTAAAACCACGCATAGCAACACCATTAGAAGAATTAGCATGAGCAGCAATGACGAGCCCTCCATGTTCATGGATCTGTTGGTAAGCATAAATAACATCAGATGTCGCTCCAACATTTTGCGAGCCATCATCCAATAGGTGAGGTGGGATTTTGAGAGACAATAATAAATGTTCAATTTCACGAATTGGTTTATCAGGAGGAAAAATTCCTAGAATGTGAAATCCGAAAGTAGCTGTGAATTCAAAACCTGGAAGCACTAAAATTTTCTTTAATAGTCGTCGATACTCATCCAGTCTCAATTTTTCTGCCGGAAGAATTCGGTTTAATTTTAATAAAGCTTCTAATTGCAAAATTTCTTCTTGCATTCTTTTATACCCAGCAATGGTGTTGTGATCTGTAATCGCCATAATATCGAGATTTTTCTCTTCGGCTCTTTTTAAAATGTCTAATATGTCAAATTCTGGTTGTTGATAATCCGTTGAGGCAGGTGTGTGAATATGTAAATCAATGTTGTACCAATGATTATTCGTAGGGTTTGTTTTATTTGCCAAAATTACTCCAAATTTAGGGAAGTTTAGTATGAATGAGTTTTATTATTCATTATTAGTATTATCTTGATCTAGCGCAACGTCAAGCACATCATCAATTGTATCCACAAAAATAAAATTTACAGATTTTTTTACTTCATCTGGGATGTCTTCAAAATCTAATTGATTCAATTTAGGTAAAAGAATGGTTTTGATTCCTGAGCGGTGAGCCGCCAAAACTTTTTCTTTGATCCCTCCGACAGGAAGTACCTGACCTTTTAATGAAATTTCTCCTGTCATTGCCAGATCAGGTTTTACTAATTTATCGGAAAATAGAGATGCTAATGCTGTAAACATGGTAATACCCGCAGAAGGCCCATCCTTTGGTTGAGCTCCTGCTGGTACATGTAAATGAATTTCATTTTTTGAAAACAATTCAGGATCAATGTTCAATTGTTCTGCTTTGCTTCTTAAAACTGAGAGAGCAATTTGCGCAGATTCCTGCATTACTTTTCCAATTGAGCCTGTAATTGTAAAGGATTTATTTCCATCCATTTTAGTGGCTTCAACGAATAAAATATCCCCACCAACAGGTGTCCAAGCTAATCCAATAGCAACACCAGGAAAAGAAGTGCGCCGGATGATCTCATCTGTTTCAAAGTATTTAGGTTTCCCTAAAAATTCTTTCACAATTGAGGGTGTGATTTCGATGGTATCATTTTTACCTTCGGTTATTTTTGTAGCGAATTTTCGGCAAATATTACCTATCTCCCGCTCGAGATTCCTGACCCCTGCCTCTTTTGTGAACATGCGTATGATGGAATGAATAGCATCATTTGTAAATTGGATTTCATTGCTGTGCAAGCTGTTTTCTCTTAATTGTCGAGGAATTAAATATTTTTGTGCAATGTTCAGTTTTTCATTTTCAGTATACCCAGACAAAAAAATGACTTCCATACGGTCTAACAACGGTGTTGGTATCGTCCCTAATTGATTAGCTGTGGTAATAAACATTACTTGAGAGAGATCGAATGGGGCTTCTAAATAATTGTCTCTAAATTCATTATTTTGTTCGGGGTCAAGCACTTCTAATAAAGCAGAAGCTGGATCACCTCGGAAATCGGAACTCAATTTATCAATTTCATCCAGCATAAACACAGGATTTTTAGTTTCCACACGACGAATCGATTGAATAATTCTGCCTGGCATTGCTCCGATATAGGTTCGCCTATGTCCACGAATTTCGGCTTCATCCCGAACACCACCCAATGAAATTCGGATAAATTTTCTTCCCAGAGCTGATGTGATAGATTTTCCAAGTGATGTCTTGCCTACACCTGGTGGTCCGACAAAACACAGAATAACTCCTTCCCGATCTCTACGGATTTCATCAATTACCTTGAGTTCTTCAAAGTCCCCTCTTTCCTTATGTAATTTCCGCACTGCCAGAAATTCAATTATCCGTTCTTTTACATCTTCCAATCCATAATGGTCTTTATCAAGTATTTCGCGAGCATGCTGAATATCTAAATTATCATTGGTCGTTTTTGACCAGGGAAGACTTACCAGCCATTCCAAAAATGTTCGAATAACACCATACTCTGCTGCCGCACTTGGAAGCCGGGAAAGTCTATCGAGCTCTCTTTTTGCTAATTTTTCTGCTTCTTCTGGCATTTGAGCAGAAGCTATTTTGGATCGAAAATCCTCTATATCTGCTGTTTGTTCATCACCTTCCCCCAGTTCTTTCTGGATCGCTTTTAATTGCTCTCTGAGGTAATACTCCCGTTGGACTTTATCTATTTCTTCTCGGGCTTCATTCTGAATTTTTTGACCCAGTTCAAGAACTTCACTTTCCCGCAATAAGATTGTTACCAGCGTTTTTAATTTTTCCAGAGATGAATCCAACTCAAGTAAGTTTTGGCCATCTTCCAGATCCATCCTTTGAAAATTGGCAATTGTATAGGCAGTTTGTAGAGGATCCTGAATGGCTGTGATGGACCCAACTAATTCTGCCGGAATAGACGGAATCATTTCAGCAATATGCTGAAACTGATCTCTCACATTTCTGGCAAGGGCTTCTTCTTCTAACGAGGGTTCGTTTATTTCTGGGTGAGGTTCGATAATAGCTTTAAGGTAAGGCTCATGTTGAATAAATTCAGCAATTCTAAAACGAGAAATTCCCTGAATGACTAATCGAATTGTCCCGTCTGGTGCACGAAACATGCGGTGGATTGTTGCAGCTGTACCAATTGTGTATAAATCATCCGGTCCTGGATTTTCAATATCTTGTTGTTTCGTTGCGACCAACCCGATCAGTCGATCGGAGGACATAACTTCATCCACAAGTTTGATCGATCGAGGTTGTCCAACAGTTAATGGAACTGCAGTGAATGGATAAACCACCAATCCACGAAGGGGAAGAATTGGAAGTGTTGTGGGCAATTCAATATTGGTCGAATCCGTATCATCATTTTGGATTTCTTTTATTTGAGGTGGTTGTTCTTTTCCAGAAGGTGTAGGCTCTTCATTTGCTTGGAATTCATCTTTTTTATTCAAATCATTTGTCATTCGTATTCTCTATTTAATAAGGATATTTTTTGGTTGAGATTTTGGTAATGTGATTATCAGGAAGCCATTATTGTAAATCGCTTCTGACTTATCAACTTGAATCGGAACATTAATTTCAATGGATGTTAAGAATTCTCCATATCCAATTTCAAGTTGGTGAAATGCCTTTATGGTTGAGTTTTCATCAGTTCGACAACCTGATATATTAAGATTATTTTTGAAATAGGTGATTTCAAATTTATCCTGAACCATACCTGCTATTTCAACTTTAACAATTATGCAGTCATCTGATTCATAGACATCGGTAGGTGGTCGCCAGTTTCTTGTGTTCTTTATCATATCAATTTCTCAAATAAATATATTAACTCTGGTTTATCTAGGATCATTGGTAATTAAAATTTATCATAGATTTGGTGAAATACCAAAATGATCTTATACAAAGAATAATAACTGGATTGAGAAATCTTTTTTATGAGTTTTGTAGTATTTCGATATAAAAAATTAGCGCCCCTGGGGGGATTCGAACCCTCAACCGACAGCTTAGAAGGCTGGTGCTCTGTCCATTGAGCTACAGGGGCATTTAATCTATTTACTTTGGATTGGGCGAATTCCGCGATAAACCTGTGGCCCAGAAAAGGTTCTTAAAATTGTCATTGCGGGCTTGGCAGTTATACTACTTAATTGCTCAGGTGTTAAGGGTTTATTGCCATTCGAAAGGAAAATTCCAAAGACAACATTTACTATGGTGGTGTGTTTTTCAATAAACTCAGATTGTTTTGCACAATGATTCATTAAGGTGTGTTGAATACCATCAACAATAAAAACTTCAGCAGTAATTGGATCTACCCAATCAATTTTTGGAGAATTTTCTTCATTTGTATAAATCTCCTGGTGTTCATCACATAAAAAACTGTATAGGTAAACTCCCCAGTTTTGATCATGATTTTTCCACCAATCAAAATCAATGTGGAAAGGTGTGTCGAGTGTAGGTTTTATAATGCTGTATCGTTTTATTTCATTCATCACCGCTACCTTAAAATCAATTTGTTTTTATATTTTGATACGGAAATATAAATCACCTAAATGCTCAATTTCTGTACTGTTTTCTAATAAATATAATACATAGCTGGGAGAGACACGTTTTACTATATTATAGGCAGCATATAATTCCTGAGCGTGCACGTGTCCCTGAGGATTCAATTTGGCTAATTCTCTAACAAAGGTTGAAACAAGTTTTTCAGCCGGGACATTGAGATATCTTTCCCAAAGGTTTTCGATCTGATCTCGATCAGATATTGCTATGACCATGCGTTCATCAAATTCGGTAGAAATTAATTGCTTTGTCATCGAAAAACTAATCTTGCCTTCAATATTACGGGTTGCAGTTCGTACCCATTCCCGTGTTGGTCTTTTTTTACCTATGGATACAATCACTTCTCCAGGAACTTTTCCTGGTTTTATATGTACTTTGCTACCAGGCAAGACATTGTTTTTCTCATACCATTCTTCTAAACCATAGACGTATTTACTTTCACGAATTACCCATCCTGCAAATTTATCCTGTGTATCTCCATCGACAAATGTAAAACGTATTCGTGGTGATTCGTAAGCGGTGGGGAAAAGTTTTTCCAGATTACTACTTAATGGTATTGAACCTGAAACAGCATGTGGATAAATAATCGCGATCGTGACACCGTTTGGAGAATCATTTTCAATTGATTTTGAATATTCTAACTCATCGAACACGCCTGCATTCATCTGTGCCAAATAATCTGAGTATTTTGAATTATCAAAATTCTTTTGTTTATCGGGAACAAGAAATTTAGGTAGTGATCTGACATTTTCAGGTTCGCTGCGGTGTAAAAACCATAATGTTTTTCCAGCAGGACCCACCTCATCAAAACGAGGATCTTCCTGGAGTGCTAAATTGAGAGAAAATTCTGTCAGCATTTTGTTGGAGTCGGTAGGGAGCTCGATTTGATCAATTATTTTCGGTGTGGAAAGCGGACCTCCGTCTGAGACTTCCAAAACTGCTTCAGCAAGGTTTAAATATCCGATGTTTATATCAATTAATAATGATCGTGGAAACCAAAAACCTGCGATTTGGACCAAATCCTGATTTGTATTTAATTTTTCGATTAATAAAATGGAAATATTCTTTTTGTACGTAGAAAAAATCTTATCAAAATCAAAATCAGTTTCTTCATCGAGTGAAATAATTGATTGATTTAATGGGTGATCGACAAGATTTGAAGCGAATTCCCTTGATTCGCTTTTTTGAAATTCAACCTGGATGACTGAAAAATCTCCAATTTCAGGATTATTTCCTGGTCTCACTCCAACAACTTCTCCACTTTTATAATTCAAGGCAGGAAAGGATAATTTTTGCCCCATCTGAAAATCATCTTTTGGTAAATAAATTTCACCTTTAGATTTTTCCATTCCCTCTCGTCGGATTTTTTCAAGCCTAATTCTTTCTTGAATCAGGATTGTTACCAGGTCTGTTGTATTTGTTGGCGTTTCAATTTCAAATAATCGGTTAAAAATGAAGTCAATATCGTTATTATTTACTTCAAAGTTTTCCCAAATATTATTTTGTTTTTCCTTGGTTGTGATCATTTATTAATTACTTTCTTTGTATAAAATTTTGCGCGTATGATTATACCTTACTATTGAATGAATTTATGGGAAAATAGTCTCCAACCAGGGTAGGGGATCTACCTGAACGCCATATACGATTAATTCCCAATGTAAATGAGGACCAGTTGATCTCCCTGTGTTCCCAATTATCCCGATTAATTCACCAGCTTTAACAAATTGGCCTTCTTCTACCAGGATTGTTTCTTGATGCCAAAATCCGGAATAAATACCAAGGCCATGGTCGATTATTGTGGCATTTCCCCTTGTCAGTAAGGAGTCAGTAAAAACAACTTTCCCATCAGCAGGTGCATAAATATTAAGATTGGTAGCACAAGTACCAAAATCAACACCAGTGTGAAATCGATTATACGGCTGATCATTATATGATCTGCGATTTCCGAAATAAGATTTAATGCAAGGATCATCAACTGGATAAGAAAAGACACCTGACCAAAGCTTTTCATTGGTAAATGGCGAGGTAACTTGAAAAATTAAATCATCTTCAGGTTTTGTTAGTGATTCATCCAGCGTGCTGGGGTCTACCTGCAAAGGAGGGTCCTGAGGGTAAAAACCTTGCTGGATCAAAATTAATTGATCAATAACTACGTTTTGATCAAGATTATTCTTATATTCAAGATGAAATGGGTAAAGCCCTGCGGGAAGCATTGCATGAATTCCAAAAATGGATGATTGTTGAGAATTATTCGGAAAAAAATGCATTTCAAGATTAGCGACCCTGCCTGTTAAATCCTGTGATAATGTATTGACATTGATGACTGCTGATTTTCCCTGGGTTAGTGGTAAGCCAATAAATTCTATGTTGTTTTGGTTATCATTATTGCTTGCATTCGGTAAGATGAATGTTTCATTGGGTAAGATAGCCCATGGATTTTCTACCTGGTTTAGCATCGTCGTTTCCCAAAATGATACATTCTCCTGGATAGATCGTTCAAATAATGTATCTCCTGATGACAGTGATGATTCTTGATATGAATTCTCTGGTGATTCAACAAGAATTACGTTGGAACCTATATAAAATTCTGATGGGGAAGTAGTTTGATTCAAGCGATAAATCACATCCTTTGGAATTTGATAAATTCTTGCCAGTGAATCTGGGTTTTCACCAATCGATACCGCTTTGTAAGAAAGAATCCCGGATACTCCCTGAATTCCAGGAATTACCAGTTGGGTATTTACACTTAATAGATTTGGATCTGATATGTTGTTAGCAGCGATTATGTCCGTTGCACTCACATTAAATTTAATCGCAATCAGATTGATAGTATCGCCAGGTTGGACAATATACACAGGATATTCCGATTGTCCAGATACTACCTGAGAAGGAGATAAACTGGTAGTAATGAATAATAATAAAATCAAAATTTTATAAATTTTCAATGATTATTTTCTCTCCAATTAGTAATTTATCATAAATTTCCGAATGTGTTTCCAGAATCTTTTGAGATTTAACGACTGGATAATAAATTAATCCCCATTTTTTTGCAATTCTTTTATCCACAATTGTATTTGATTTATCCAACCAGAAAACTGCTATGTCAAAATTCATAAACAACATGTGAATAGCTGAATCTACTATATTTTCCCTTTTATTAATAAATATCCCGGCTTGATGTAGCGCAATATTCTTCTTGAACATCAAACCTCTTAAACGTGATGAAAAGCTTTCAAAAAACCATGCGTCTAATTTATCGATTGAACCAAAATTTCCAGAAAATTTCCGAATAATAACGTTTTTCATAAATGATGTCAATTTAAAATTGATTCAATGCTTTCCAGCAACTCTTGTGGCCTAAAAGGTTTGCTTATGTAATTATTAACTTTCGCTATTTGTAAGCCCAAAACCTTGTCAATGGGTTGTGCTTTTGCTGAAATAACAATGACAGGTATTTGATTTGTGTTTTCATTTGATTTTAATTGATGGTAAATATCCCACCCGTCGATATTTGGCATCATAAGATCTAGTAATACTAAATCTGGTTTTTCTCTTTCAATTAATTCAAAACCTTCCATACCGTCATTTGTGGAGACTATTTCATAACCTTTTCTTTCAAGAATCATCTTAATCAGATATGTCATCTCCAAATCGTCTTCAATATAGACAATTTTCTTTGGCATTATGCACTCCAATTGGTACAATCAGAAAAGTTATATAATATAGTTTACCATACCACGAGGAAAGAATTAGTAGATGAAAATAACAACCTGGAATGTAAATGGAATAAGAGCAGCAATTAATAAAGGTTTTATTGATTGGACGAAATCATATGAAAAAGATGTTTTATGTTTACAGGAAATAAAAGCTTTTCCTGAGCAAATACCTGAAGAAGCTTTAAAGATACATCCCTACAAAACACACATAAATTCCGCAAAAAGACCAGGGTATAGCGGGGTAGCTTCATTTTTTAAAGAAGAACCGCTAGAAATTCGATATGGATTGGGAGTGGAGGAGTTTGATGCAGAAGGAAGAGTAATTCGTTCCAAACATGAAAATTTCTATCTATATAATATTTATTTTCCAAATGGTCAAAGAGGACAAGATCGTGTGGATTTCAAACTCGCATTTTATGAGACATTATTTTCTGAATGCAATCAATTACATGAACAAGGTGAGAAGATAATCATCACTGGTGATTTCAATACCGCGCATACTGAGATTGATCTTGCTAATCCAAAAGAAAATGCTAAAACAAGCGGTTTTTTACCGGAAGAACGAGAAATGATAACAAAATATCTGGGCAATGGGTTTAAAGATGCTTATCGAGAATTGTATCCAGATCGAGTAGAGTATACATGGTGGACTTATCGGTTTGGTGCGCGAAGACGAAATATTGGATGGCGACTTGATTATTTTTTGGTGAGTGATGCCCTCATGAAAGATGTAAATGATGTTATTATTCTGGGTGATGTTGAGGGATCGGATCATTGTCCCGTTACGCTAATTATCGGTGAATAAGGAGATGACGCATGTCTAAGCAAAGAATCTTATTAGTTGATGATCATGAAGTTGTTCGACTTGGATTAAAATCATTATTAGATCGGAATCCTCAATTTGAAGTGATTGGGGAAGCTGGCACGGCGAAAGAAGCGCTGGATAAAGTATCTCGGTTATTACCTGACGTTGTTCTAATGGACATACGACTGCCAGGTTCATCGGGTATTGAAGCGTGTGAAGAAATTACGAAGAATTATCCCGACATTAAAGTTGTAATGCTAACCTCTTACGCGGAAGATGAAATGCTCTTTTCTGCTATTAGAGCCGGAGCATCGGGATACGTTTTGAAACAAATTGGTGGTGAGGATTTAGTCCGAGCTATTGAACAGGTGGGTAGAGGTGAAGCAGCATTAGACCCTGCAGTCACTCAACGTGTTTTTCAAGAAGTGCGCCGAGCTGTAAAAGAAGAGGAAGCTTCAGCGTTCGTTAACTTAAGTCAACAAGAAAAGCACGTCTTATTATTAGTATCTGAAGGCAAAACAAACAGAGAAATTGCGAAAAACTTATTTCTGGGCGAAGGCACAGTCAGGAATTATGTGAGCAGCATTTTATCGAAACTTGGTGTGTCAAATCGTGCTGAAGCGGCAGCATATGCAGTTGAGCATAATCTACGAGAATATTTATAATTCTCAGACAAAGAAATTGTTAAGATTATTAATTTATTAGCTTGTAGATGTGCTAATTTTCGAGATAATTATGATAATCGCTACGATTACAGCATAAACCGCTGATAATAATACGCCAGCAGCAGAAATATCTTTGATGATTTTTATTTTTGAATCGTTAGCAGGATGAATAAAATCCAAAGTATATTCAATGGCTGAATTAAAAATTTCTGCAATCCAAACCAGGAATATTGCTGAAAGAAAGAATAGCGATTCAATATAATTTAATTTCAAAAGAAAAATTAAAAATACAGCAACTATGGAAGCAAGCAAATGAATCCAAGTATTTTTTTCGTTCTTTATAATGAAAAGAATTCCCTGAAAAGCGGGGACAAAAGATTTAATGCGATCAATAATAAAATTTAAAAATTTCATTCGGGTAACTGATTTAGTTTAATTCTATTAGCCAGTAGAATCTCATTTTGGGATTGCCACATTTCAGATTTTTGATCTTCAGTCATATGATCGTAACCCAACAAATGTAACATACCATGGATGACCATTAATTTTATTTCATCAAACAATTCATTTCCAAGCGTTTGTGACTGTTGGGCTACAAATGGGTAACAAATGATAATATCACCCAATATTTCTCTTCCAGATTCGGGATCAATTACACCTGCTTCAAAAGATAATACATCGGTAGATTGCGCGTAGCCAAAATATTCTTTATATAATACTTTCATTTCCTCTTCATTGACAAAACTAACAGTTACAATCTTCTCAGGTATTTTATTTTCGGAGGCGAGAATGGATGAGATTAATTCTCCAATATCAAAAGGAATATTA